>NZ_JBSGFD010000050.1:0-48719 GCF_053603215.1 Kitasatospora sp. NPDC004240
CCTGGCGGGGCGGCCAGGGCGGTGCCGGGGCTTCGGCCGGCATCGAGGGCCCGACCCGACTCGCAGCGAGTCGGGCCTCCCGTGGTCGTTCCGGGCCGTCGGCCCCGTCGGCCGCCGTCAGCCGCCCAGGATCCGCAGCCCCGGCAGCAGGCCGGGGATGAGCGGGGGCAGGTCCATGCCCTGCTGGGCGTCGGCCGTGGCGCTCGGTGAGACGGACGGCTGGGGCGCCTGGTCCGGGGCCGGGGCCGGGACCGGCGAGGACTGGCCGCCGGTGAGCCCGTTGGTGAGGCCGTTGACCAGCCCGCCGACCGGGTTGGCCGGGTTGCTGGGCGCGCCGCTCGGTGCCGCGCCGGGCGTGCCGGCCCCGGCGGTCGGCGCCTGACCGGCGCCGCCGGGCTTGCCGTTGCCGCCGTTCGCCGCCCCCGGGACGCCCTGGGGCGCTCCGGCGCCCGGCCGGGGCTGCCCGGCCTGGCCGTCGGCGGGGTCGGGGGCCGCGGGGCCGTTCGCGCCGCCCGACCCGCCGCCGGCCGGGGTGCCGCCCTTGGCGTGCGGCTCGACCAGGCGCAGGGGCGCGACGTCCTCGCTTATGTCGTCGAAGAGCTGGTCCACCAGGTGGGCCTGCTGGGTGAGTTGGACGGGCAGCTGGCGCTGCAGGTCGGTCCAGTCGTCCTCGTCCTGGGCGAAACCGGCCAGCGCGCGCATCGGTTCGAGCGAGCCGTTGCTGCGGTAGACCGAGCGCAGCAGCTCCCGGCCCTTGAGGGCCTCGGTGTGCATGTCGTCGAGGGCCCGGCGGACCTGCTCGACCGTGGCCGGGCTGAGCGATGTGCTCGGACCGGCGCGTCCCATCAGGCTCTTGGCCTCGCCGAGCCGGGTGGAGGCGTGGTCCAGCAGCAGCTCGCCGCGTTCGCTGTCGGAGTCCGCGAGGGTCAGCCTGAGCTCTTCGAGGCCGCGCTTCATGCCGTACAGCGTGTCCCCGGGCAGGGCGTTGCCGCTGGCGGCCGCGACCCCGGCGAAGCTGCCGACGGCGAGTCCGGCGACCAGGCCGCCGACCGCGAACCGGCGGCTCCAGCGGCCGCGGGGGGCCGCGCGCAGGCCGCGGTGCCGGCGTTGCCGGGGCACCGTGGCGCCCGGTCCGCCGGCGAAGGCCTGCTCGAACGCGGCCATCAGCTGGGCGCGTTGGACCGTTCTGACGTCGTGGTCCAGCTCCGGTGCGGGCAGTGCCCCGAGTGAGTCCGCCACACCGATCAGCCCGGACATCGCGGCCGAGGCCGCTCCGGTGGGCGCGGTGGTGGCGGCGCCGCGTTGCTCTGACTGGTGGGCCTCCAGCGCCTCGGCGAAGGCCTTCGCCCGCCGGTGCTCCAGCACGTTTGCCGTCACGGGCCACACCTCCCTTCGTCGTTGTCGACACCTCGGCCCGCGGGACGGTTGCCCCGGCGGACCAAAGCCACTCCATCGGGTGAGAGGTCGCAATTCGACTTGACCGTACGCCTGGTGGAGGCTTGCACGCTGGCCAACGAGTGGTGCGGGCGGTCGGTTACGCACGGCTGATCATCGGACCGACCGTTCACCCGGACGTGTCGGCCCGGCACCGGCGGTGACGGCCGGCCCGGCACCGCCCCCGGTATCCCCCCGCTCATCGGCCCGTTCACCGCGCGTCGGGCGGCAGCAGCCGGGCCAGCGTCCGTACGGCCCGGTACTGGAGGGTCTTGATGGCGCCCTCGTTCTTGCCCATGATCCGGGCGGTCTCGGCCACCGAAAGCCCCTGGAGGAAGCGGAGCGTGACGCACTCCTGCTGCTGAGGGTTGAGCCGGTGGACGGCCTCCAGCAGCGCGGCGTTGGAGAGCGACTCCAGGACGGAGTCCTCGGGGCTGCGCTCGCACTCGTTGGAGTCGAGCATCTCGCCGGTGGTGACCTCCAGCCGGAACCGGCTGGACTTGAAGTGGTCGGCGACCAGGTTGCGCGCGATGGTGACCAGCCAGGCACCGAAGTCCCGGCCCTGCCAGGTGAAGGTGCCGATCCGGCGCAGCGCGCGCAGGAAGGTCTCGCTGGTGAGGTCCTCGGCGGTGGCCCGGCTGCCGACCCGGTAGTAGATGTAGCGGTAGACGGTGTCCGCGTAGTGGTCGTAGAGGCTGCCGAAGGCCTCGCTCTCGCCGGCCTGGGCCCGCTCGACCAGCTCCATGATCGGGTTGTGCTCGGTCTCGGTCCCGGGGCCGGCGGCCGTCCGGGAGCGGCTGCGGCCGCCGACGGTGGTGGTGCGTCCGCGCGAGCCGGTGCCGCTGCCGGCGCTGGTGGCGGTCGAGCGCAGGGCGGTGCCCGGCGGGCCGTACCCGAGCGGGCCGCCGACGGGCACCGGTCGGGGGCCGATGACGGCGAGCTGCCCGACGGCCGACTGCCCGACGGCGAGCTGGCTGCGGAGCAGGCTGCGCAGCAGGTCCAGGCCGGTGGAGATCTGCCGGGCGGAGGCCGGGCGGCCGCGGAGGCCGGTGCGGGAGCGCAGGGGCGCGGACGACGGGCGGGAGGGAGCAGGCGCGTCGTTCCGGACGGGTGGGTACACGGGACTCCCAGAGGCAGAACTGTGGACGGATCACCTCCGCCTGCGCGGAGAGCACGCCCGTCGGACCCCGGCCGGCGGGGACGCCTGATGGGCGTGCATCCAGGAGAGAATAACGCTTTGTGCAATGACAGCTACACCGTGTGGTCGAAGTGGTCGTTTGAGATCCGCATGGCGCGCATTTTCAGCTGATACTGACCGAACATGTCATCGATCATCCGGCCCAACGTGACCGTTCCGGAGCGGTGAGTGACCAATTCAAGGGCGGGGCGGACGGTTTCCCTGTCTTGGGGCCTGGCAACCCCTGACTTTCCCGGCTTGCCGAACGATCAGAACCGGTCAGCGGCTTGCGCGTTCGCAACCGCGGACTGGACCACCCGGTGCGGGGCGGCGGTTCGCCCGTACGAGGTCCCTGCTCAGCGGCCCGGTTGACGGACCGTCACTCCTGCGGGGAGGTCCGCCGGGGCCGCGTCGGGGCTATGCCGGGGGGGCGCATCGGGGCCGCGTCGGGGGCCGGGGCTCAGGGCCGGTGGCGGCGACGCAGCGCCACCGTGGCGGCCGCGGCGCCCGCGGCCACGCCGAGCCCGGCCGCCGCCGGGACGCCCACCCGGGCCGCCTTGCGCCCGGTGCGGAAGTCGCGCACCCGCCAGCCCATCGCCCGGGCGTGCCGGCGCAGCGCGCCGTCCGGGTTCACCACGTACGGATGGCCGACCAGGGAGAGCATCGGGATGTCGTTGGCGGAGTCGCTGTAGGCCGCGCAGCGGTCGAGGTCGAGCCGTTCGCGGCGGGCGAGGGAGCCGACGGCGGCGGCCTTGGCGGGGCCGTGCAGCAGGTCGCCGACCAGCCGGCCGGTGTAGTGGCCGTCGCGGGCCTCGGCGACGGTGCCGAGCGCGCCGGTCATGCCGAGCCGGCGGGCGATGATCCTGGCCACCTCCAGCGGGGCGGCGGTGACCAGCCAGACGCGCTGGCCGGCGTCCAGGTGCATCTGGACCAGGGCGCGGGTGCCGGGCCAGATCTTGTCGGTGATGACGTCCTCGAAGATCTCCTCGCAGATCGCCTCCAGGTCGGCGGTCGGCTTGCCGGCGACCAGGCCGAGGGCGGTGTGCTGGGCGTCGGCCATGTGGTCCGGGTCCTCGGTGCCGTTGAGCCGGAACCAGGCCTGCTGCCAGGCGAAGCGGGCGATGTCGCGGCGGGTGAGGAAGCCGCGGCGGTAGAGGCCGACGCCGAGGTAGAAGATCGCGGCGCCGCGCAGGATGGTGTTGTCGCAGTCGAAGAAGGCGGCGGCGCGGGGGTCGTCCGGCTCGGGGACGTGGTTCTCGGCGGGCGCCTTGGGCGGCTTGCCGGTGCGCGCCGCGTCGGCGAGGGTCCCGTCACCGCGGTCCTCGCCGGAGCGGTCCCCGGCGGTGCGGTCCCCGGCCGGGTGCGCCTCGGTGATGACGGCCCCGCCCGTGCGCGCCCCCTCGGCGGGCTCCGCCGCGCGGGCCTGCGGCGGCGGGGTGTCGCGCAGGGCGGCCTCCGCCGCCTCGGCGGCGGCCTCGCCGGCCAGGGCGGTCCGCTCGGTGGTGGAACGCCTTGCCTTGAGGAGCCTTCGGAGCACGGCCATGGCCATGAGCATAGCCAGGCTGACCTGCGACGTCCGTGACGGCCGCGTGTCGGACGGGTGGACGGTCGGTGGCCGCGGCACGGCCCCGGGGGAGCCGCCGAGGGGCTGCCGGGGAGCCGCCGAGGGGTCACCGAGGGGCCGGGCCCGCGCCCGGCCGTGCCGTAAGGCTGGCGCACAATGGCGGGGTGAGCCCTCTGCTGCGACGTGACAAGACCCCGAGCCCGAAGCCGTCCGACCGCACCGTGACGCTGGTCGGCAAGCCGGGCTGCCACCTGTGCGACGACGCCCGGGAGGTGATCGTCCGGGTGACCGGCGAGCTGGGCGCGGCGTTCGAGGAGAAGGACATCACCCAGGACGAGGAGCTGTACCGGCTGTACTGGGAGCAGATCCCGGTGACCCTGGTCGACGGCCGGCAGCACGACTTCTGGCGGGTGGACGAGAACCGCCTGCGCAAGGCCCTCGGCGCCTGAGCACCCGCCTGAGCGCCGGCCCGAACGCCGGCCCGGAGCGTGTTCCCTCCCGTCACCCCCACCTCTTGCGCCACCCCCGCCGAACGGCGGGGGCCGTCGCCGAATCGTTGCGAAGAATCCCGGCGCAGGGCATGGGGCGGCCCCCTTTGATCGGCTTACGATCGAACCCGTTTGCGCCCATGGGGGGCTGAGCACGCGAGGAGTGCCGCCATGCTTCCCGGCCCGGTCCCAGGGATGTCCGCCGCCCCGGCGGCCTCCGGGGGTTTCGCCGTGGTGGACGTCGAGGCGAGCGGCCGCAGCCCCTGGCGGCACCGGGTGGTCGAGATCGCGGTGGTGCTGCTGGACGCGCGGCTGCGGCCGGAGGGCGAGTTCTGCACGCTGCTGGACCCGCTGGGCCCGGTCGGCCCGACCCATGTGCACCGGATAGCGCAGGAGGACGTCGAGGGCGCCCCGCGCTTCCGGGAGATCGCGCCGCAGCTGCTGGAGCTGCTGGCCGGCCGGGTGCTGGTGGGGCACCACGTGACCTGTGACCACGCCTTTCTCCATCGCGAGTTCGCCCGGATCGGGGTGCCGCTGCCGCCCGTCCCGCTGCTGTGCACGATGCGCCTGGCCCGGACGTACCTGCCGCAGGCCGGCGGGTTCGGCCTGGCGGCCTGCGTGGCGGCGGCGGGTCTGGACGGCTTCGCGGCGCACACCGCGCTGGGTGACGCCCGGGCGACCGCCGAGCTGCTGCGGCACTGCGCGGGCCGGGAGCGGCCGGCGCCGCACGCGGACTGGGCCGGGCCGCTCGGGGAGGCGGCCCGGGTGCCCTGGCCGAGGCTGGGCGAGGGCCGCCCGCGGCCCACCGGGCTGCCGGTGCGGCTGGTCCGCCGGGAGGTCCCGTTCGGGCCGTGGACGCCGGGCGTCGAGGCCCCGGCGACGGCGCGGGAGGAGAGCGGTGCTATGGGGTCGACGGCGTGATGCGCATCACTGTTCATGGACAAATCGGACACCATCTTTGTGCACACGTTCACAAACGCATAGCCTGGCTGCCTAAGCCCAGCTTCACCCACAGGAGCACCGTGGCAATCGGCCGATCACCACAGAGCAGTTCGCAGGCGCCCGACCAGGGCGCCGCGCGCCGACCCTCGCGTGCCCGGGGCATCCCGGAGGCGACCGTCGCCCGGCTCCCGCTGTACCTGCGGGCGCTCACCGCGCTCTCCGAGCGTTCGGTACCCACCGTCTCCTCCGAGGAGCTGGCCGCCGCGGCCGGCGTGAACTCCGCCAAGCTCCGCAAGGACTTCTCCTACCTCGGTTCGTACGGCACCCGCGGCGTCGGCTACGACGTCGAGTACCTCGTCTACCAGATCTCCCGCGAGCTCGGCCTGACCCAGGACTGGCCGGTCGTCATCGTGGGCATCGGGAACCTGGGCCACGCGCTCGCCAACTACGGCGGGTTCGCCTCCCGGGGGTTCCGGGTGGCCGCCCTGCTGGACGCCGACCCGGCCGTGGTCGGCACCAGCGCGGCCGGCCTGCCGGTGCGCCACATGGACGAGCTGGAGGCGATCGTGGAGAGCCAGCACGTCTCCATCGGCGTCATCACCACCCCGCCCGGTGCCGCCCAGCAGGTCTGCGACCGGCTGGTCGAGGCCGGCGTCACCAGCATCCTCAACTTCGCCCCGACCGTGCTGACCGTCCCGGACGGCGTGGACGTGCGCAAGGTCGACCTCTCCATAGAGCTCCAGATCCTCGCGTTCCACGAGCAGCGCAAGGCCGGCGAGGAGCCCACCCCCGGCGACTCCGTGCTCGACCGCGCCCCCGGCCCGGTCCGGGCGGCGGCGGCCAAGCTGCGCCGGGCCACCGGCGGCGGCAAGGGCCGCGCGGCCGAGCCGGGCAAGGCCGAGGCCGAGACGGCCAAGGGCAAGCCGGCCAAGGGCAGCGAGGGCGACCTCTCCGCGGTGATGCCGGCGTGAGTACCGACAACCGTGGCACCTGGGGGCGGGCATGAGCCTTCTCGTCGTAGGACTGAGCCATCGCACCGCGCCGGTCGGCGTGCTGGAGCGCGCCGCGCTGACCGGCGAGGTGCCCACGCGCCTGCTGCACGACGCCGCCGCGAGCGCGACGGTGGCCGAGGCCGCCCTGCTCAACACCTGCAACCGGATCGAGCTGTACGCGGACGTGGACAAGTTCCACGCCGGCGTCGCCGAGCTGTCGCTGCTGCTCGCCCACCACAGCGGGGTGGACCTGGAGGAGCTGACCGCGCACCTCTACGTCCACTACGAGGACCGCGCCGTCCACCACCTCTTCTCGGTGGCCTGCGGCCTGGACTCGATGGTGGTCGGCGAGGGCCAGATCCTCGGCCAGCTGCGCGACGCGCTGGCCCGGGCCCAGGACGAGCACACCGCCGGCCGCGGCCTGAACGAGCTGTTCCAGCAGGCCCTGCGGGTCGGCAAGCGTGCGCACAGCGAGACCGGCATCGACAAGGCCGGCCAGTCGCTGGTGACCTTCGGGTTGGAGCGGCTCGCTGCCGGAATGGGCGACGGCACGGGCGACATCGCCGGCAAGCGGGCCCTGGTGGTCGGCGCCGGCTCGATGAGCTCGCTGGCCGCCGCGACCCTGGTCCGCGCCGGGGTGGCCGAGCTGCTGGTCGCCAACCGCACGCCCGAGCGCGCCGAGCGGCTGGTCGAGATCCTCGGCACGCCCACGGCCCGTACGGTCGCGCTGGCCGAGGTGCCGAAGGCGCTGGCCGGGGTCGACCTGGTGATCTCCTGCACCGGCGCGGCCGGCGCGGTGATCGCCGCCGAGGACGTGGCCGCCGCCGTGGCCGCCCGCGGACCGGTCACCGCCGCGGCCCGCGGCCCGCTCGCCTTCCTCGACCTGGCCATGCCCAGGGACGTCGACCACGAGGTGCACGGGATCCCCGGCGCCCTGCTGGTCGACCTGGAGAGCCTCTCGCACGCCCACGCCGCCACCCCCGGCGCCGGGGACGTGGACGCCGTCACCGGCATCGTGGCCGAGGAGGTCACCGCCTTCGGCGCCGCCCAGCGGGCCGCCCGGATCGCGCCGACCGTGGTCGCGCTGCGGGCGATGGCCTCCGAGGTGGTCGCCGCCGAGCTGGGCCGCCTGGACTCCCGGCTGCCCGACCTGGACGAGCGCTCCCGCGCGGAGATCACCCAGACCGTCCGCCGGGTCGTCGACAAGCTGCTGCACGCGCCGACCGTGCGGGTGAAGCAGCTGGCCGCCGAGCCGGGCGGCGCGTCCTACGCGGACGCGCTGCGCGAGCTCTTCGACCTCGATCCGGCGGCCGTGCACGCCGTGTCCGGCACCCCCGTCGGCGGAGGCGCCAGATGAACCGTCAGCCATCCCACGAGTACCACCGGGACGATCACCTCATGAATGGTCAACCGTTCACCGACCAGGCCGGGGCGGACACCACGCCGCTGCGGCTCGGCACCCGGCGCAGCGCGCTCGCCATGGCCCAGTCGGGCATGGTCGCGCGCGAGGTGACCAGGGTCACCGGACGCCCCGTCGAGCTGGTGGAGATCACCACGTACGGCGACACCTCACGCGAGGCGCTGGCCCAGATCGGCGGCACCGGCGTGTTCGTCTCGGCCCTGCGCGACGCGCTGCTGGAGGGCCGGATCGACTTCGCCGTGCACTCGCTCAAGGACCTGCCCACCGCCGAGCCCGCGGGCCTGGTGCTGGCGGCCGTCCCGGAGCGCGAGGACTCCCGCGACGCCCTGGTGGCGCGCGAGGGCCTGGGCCTGGACGAGCTGGTGGAGAAGCTGGCCGGGGCCGGGCGAACCGCCCGGATAGGCACCGGCTCACCGCGCCGGATGGCGCAGCTGAACGCCTGGGCGGCGGCCCGGGGCACCACGCTGGAGACCGTGGCGATCCGCGGCAACGTGGACACCCGGATCGGCTTCGTCGCCTCCGGCGAGCTGGACGCGGTCGTGCTGGCCACGGCCGGCCTGAACCGTCTCGGCCGCGGCGCCGAGATCACCGAGCACCTGGGCGCGGAGCTGATGCTCCCGGCCCCCGGCCAGGGCGCCCTCGCGGTCGAGTGCACCACGGCGAACACCGGGCTCACCGCCGCCCTGTCGGCCCTGGACCACCTCCCCACCCGGGTCGCGGTGGCCGCCGAGCGCGCCCTGCTGGCCACCCTGGAGGCCGGCTGCTCCGCGCCGGTCGCCGCGCTGGCCACCTGGGGCCACCGATCCGAACTGCGGCTGGAGGGCGTGGTCGGCACCGTCGACGGCGCCACCCTGCTGAAGATGTCCGCCAACGGTCCGATCGTCCTCGACGAGACCGCCGTCCGGCAGGCGTCGGCCCTCGGCCACGCCCTCGCCGCCCGGCTGCTCGACGCGGGCGCGGCCGCCCTCATGGGGGAGCGAGCCCGATGAGCCCCACCACCGCCACCGACAGTCCGTTCCCGGCGGACAGCCCGTTCGGTCCCGGACCGGCGCCCGAGGGCCGCTGCACCTTCCTGGGCGCGGGTCCCGGTGACCCGGGCCTGCTGACCCTGCGCGCGGTCGAGGTGCTGGCCACGGCCGACATCCTGGTCGCCGACCCGCTGACCGCCGCCGCCGTGCGCAGCCACTGTCCGGCCGGTGTGCAGGTGCACACCCCGGGTGCGGCGGGCGCGGAGGCCTTCGACCTGGTCAAGCTGGTCGCCGAGGCGGTCCGCGCGGGCAAGCAGGTGGTCCGCACCGTGGACGGCGACCCCGGCCTGGACGGCTGCGCGGCCGAGGAGATGCTCGGCTGCGCGGGCGACGGCATCCCGTTCGAGGTGATCCCGGGCGTGGCCCAGTCGGTCGGCGTGCCGGCGTACGCGGGTGTCCCGCTGCGCGCGGGCAGCGGCACCGACGTGCGGTTCGTGGACGGCGCCGCGCTGCTGGCCGGCTCCCCGGTGGACCTGGGCGCGGACGGCACCACCCTGGTGGTGCGCACCACGCTGGGCCAGCTGCCGGCCACCGCCAACGCGCTGGTGTCCAACGGCCGCAAGCCCGAGTCGGCGCTGAGCGCCACCCTGTCGGGCACCACCACCCGTCAGCGCACCTTCACCGCGACCCTGGCGACCATCGCCGCGGACCTCAAGGCGGCCCGGGTGCTGCCCTCGCCGGTCTCCGCCCCGGTGGACCCCGCGACCTCGGTGATAGCCGTGGTGGGCGAGCAGGTCGCCCGCCGCTCCTCGCACTCCTGGTTCGAGACCAAGCCGCTGTTCGGCTGGAACGTGCTGGTGCCGCGCACCAAGGAGCAGGCCACCGGCCTGTCCGAGCAGCTGCGCTCGTACGGCGCGGTGCCGCAGGAGGTGCCGACCATCGCGGTCGAGCCGCCGCGCACCCCGCAGCAGATGGAGCGGGCGATCAAGGGCCTGGTCACCGGCCGCTACGAGTGGATCGCCTTCACCTCGGTGAACGCGGTGCGGGCCGTGCGCGAGAAGTTCGAGGAGTACGGGCTGGACGCGCGGGCGTTCGCCGGCATCAAGGTGGCGGCGGTCGGCGAGACCACCGCGCAGGCGCTGGTGGACTTCGGCGTGAAGCCGGACCTCGTGCCCTCCGGCGAGCAGTCCGCGGCCGGGCTGCTGGAGGACTGGCCGCCGTACGACCCGGTGTTCGACCCGATCGACCGGGTGCTGCTGCCGCGTGCGGACATCGCCACCGAGACCCTGGTGGCCGGCCTGGTCGAGCTGGGCTGGGAGGTCGACGACGTGACGGCGTACCGGACGGTGCGCGCCTCTCCGCCGCCGGCCGAGACCCGTGAGGCGATCAAGGGCGGCGGTTTCGACGCGGTGCTCTTCACCTCGTCCTCGACCGTGCGCAACCTGGTCGGCATCGCCGGCAAGCCGCACAACGTCACGGTGATCGCCTGCATCGGCCCGGCGACCGCCAAGACCGCCGAGGAGCACGGCCTGCGGGTCGACGTGATGGCCCCGGCGCCGTCGGCGGCCGCGCTGGCCCAGGCGCTGGCAGACTTCGGTGCCAAGCGCCGGGACACCGCCACGGCCGCGGGCGAGCCGGTCTACCGGCCCAGCGAGCGCCGTCCGGGCTCGCGGCGCAAGGCCCGCTGAGACACCCCGGGCCCTGGGGCCCTAGGGGCCCGGTCCGGACCGGGGGCGGCGATCCGTCGCCCCCGGAGCCGTACAACCGTTCGGAGAGAGAAGCCGTGTCCGCTGAATTCCCGTACGTCCGCCCCCGCCGGCTGCGCTCGACCCCGGCGATGCGCCGGCTGGTCGCGGAGACCCGGCTGCACCCGGCCGAGCTGATCCTGCCGCTGTTCGTCCGCGAGGGCGTGAGCGAGCCGGTGCCGGTCTCCTCCATGCCGGGCGTGGTCCAGCACACCCGGGACACCCTGCGCAAGGCCGCCGTGGAGGCGGCCGAGGCGGGCCTGGGCGGCGTGATGCTCTTCGGCGTCCCCGAGGTGCAGGACGCCACCGGCAGCGAGGGCACCAACCCGGACGGCATCCTGCAGCAGGCCATCCGCGACGTGGTCGGCGAGGTCGGCGACGCGCTGGTGGTCATGTCGGACCTCTGCCTGGACGAGTACACCGATCACGGCCACTGCGGGGTGCTGGCCGCCGACGGCAGCGTGGACAACGACGCGACGCTGGAGCGCTACGCCGAGATGGCCCGGGTGCAGGCCGACGCCGGCGTCCACCTGGTCGGCCCGTCCGGGATGATGGACGGCCAGATCGGCGTGGTCCGCCGGGCGCTGGACGAGGCCGGGCACCAGGACGTGGGCATCCTCGCCTACACCGCCAAGTACGCCTCGGCCTTCTACGGCCCGTTCCGGGAGGCGGTCGGCTCCTCGCTGAAGGGCGACCGCAAGTCCTACCAGCAGGACCCGGCGAACGCCCGGGAGTCGCTGCGCGAGCTCCAGCAGGACGTCGCCGAGGGCGCCGACCTGGTGATGGTCAAGCCCGCGATGGCGTACCTGGACATCCTGCGCCAGGTCGCCGACGCCTCGCCGGTGCCGGTGGCGGCGTACCAGGTGTCCGGTGAGTACGCGATGGTCGAGGCGGCCGCCGCCAACGGCTGGATCGACCGCGACCGCATGATCATGGAGACCCTGACCTCGATCCGCCGGGCCGGGGCCGGGCAGATCCTCACCTACTGGGCGCTGGAGGCCGCGGCCGCGCTGCGCTGACCGCCGCCGGACCCTCACGGCCCGTACGCACCGGAGGCCGGACCCCCGCTCGGGGTCCGGCCTCCTGGCGTCGTACGGGGGGTCAGCCGACGTGGGCGAAGCCCTCCTGGCCACCGAGCGCGTCGGTGGAGGTCGCGGCGCCCCACTGGTGGAAGCCGGTCAGGATGTTGTCGGTGTGGGCGATGCCCCACTGCTCACCGGCCAGGAACACCGGGTCGGCCGAGGCGACGAACTCGCCGCCGCCCACCAGGCCGACGTGCGCGAACGCCGGCGTGGCGGCACCCGCCAGGGCCAGCGCGCCCGCGGCGACCAGCACGGCCTTGCCCAGCTTGTTCTTCATGGATTACGTCCTCTCTGCGGAGTCCTGCACTACACGTGATCACACGCCGCCGTCCCCGGCGCCCCTGCACGCGCCGGGGAGGCGGCCTTCCACCCGGCGGGTCCGTACGGCTACGGCCCCGCCGGGGGAGTCGGTCGCACCCGGTGCCCGGACGGCCCGGATGCCCCGGAGGGCCCGGGGGAGACATCCCCCGGGCCCTCCGGCCGGTCGTGCCCTGGATCGGTCGCCGAGGTGATCAGCCGATCAGGTGCGAGACACCCGCGTCGCCCGAGGACTGGGTGTTCTGGCCGACGTTGCAGATCTGCTTCGGGGTGCTGTTGAGGATCGGCACCTCGACCGGAACCGCGACGCCGACGACGGCGACGGCGATGTTGTGGACCTCCGGCAGGCAGACGTTGGCGTTGTCCAGGGTGTGGAAGTTCGGGCTGCCGTTGCCGTGGGTGCCGGTGGCGTTGGTGCCGCCGTTGCCCTGGACGGAGACGGCCGAGCCGTCCGAGTCGGCGATGGCCGAGGCGGAGCCCGCGGACATGGCGAGGGCGGCGGCGGCCAGGCCGGCGGCGGCGATGGACTTCTTGATCATTTCGGTTTTCCTCTCGAGGGGTGAATCGGGGAGCGATTCGGAGGGATGGTTCGGGGGTGGCGCAGACGGGGCGGAGGGTCAGCCGACGAGGTGCGAGACGCCGCCGTCGCCCTTGCTCTGGGTGCCCTGGCCCACGGAGCAGATCTGCTTGCCGCCGCTGTTGGCGACCGGCACCTCGACCGGGACGGCCACACCGAGCACCGCGACCGAGATGTTGTGGATCTCGGGCAGGCAGATGTTCGGGTTGTCCAGGAAGTGGAAGTTCGGGCTGTTGTCCCCGTGCGTACCGGTGTAGTTGGTACCGCCGTTGCCCTGGAAGGAGCCGGCGGCGCCGTCCGCGTTGCCGATGGCCGAGGCGGGGGCGGCGGTCGCGGCGAGGGCGGCCGCGGCCAGGCCGGCGGCGGCGAAGGACTTCTGGATCATGGAGAGATCCCTCTCTGAAATGCTCTTGTGTTCCCGTGCGTACGACGTCGCGTACTGCGCCCTCGCGGACGGCGCGTGCGTCGCTCGGACCCGGTCTGCGGTCACTGACATTGAGATCAAAGAATGACGAAGCGGAAGGTTACGCGGTTTCCGGAAAACTTCCGGGGAGGCTCTCCGGGTTGCCACTTTCCGGTCGGATTATTAGGCCGAATCGGTTAACCGGCGCAATCCGCGCCCGGCGTGGCTCGTTTAGGCAGATTGCTTTCGGCTGCGCCCCCGCAGCCGTCCCAGATCTCCAGTACGGACAGGCGGAACGGTGAAAAGCATGAGGTTCTCCAAGCGGGCCGGCGCGATGCTGCTGGCGGTCGGCGCGGGCGTGGTCGCCACCCAGGGGACGGCCTCGGCCGCCCAGCCCACCCCCGGTCAGGTCGGGGCCCTGGAGGAGAAGCTGGCGACCCAGCAGGTGCCGGTGGACGTCCCGCTGAGCCCGCTGGGCAGCCGGATCTCCGGCGGCGTCCCGACCTCGCTGGTGATGCCCCCGGTGCCCGCCCACACCACCGGCGACGCGCTGCTCCCGGACCGGCTGGTGCCCGCGCTCGGCACCGGCAAGGTCGGCCCGACCGCCAAGGCCGAGCTGCCGCTGCCGCTCGTCGACGACGCGGCCGACCTGGGTGAGGTGCTGGTCGACGCGCCCGCCGCGCCGCTCAAGGCCGACACCCCCGGCCTGGCCCTCGGCAAGCCGCTCGCGCTCGCCCAGGACGGCACCGGCCAGCTCGCCGGCGGCAACCTCAAGGTGGACGAGGTCGACCCGCGCCTGATCACCGGCGCGGTGCAGGCCGTCCCCGGCGCCAAGGCCACCCTCGGCAACGAGGGCGAGCGGATCTCGGTCACCGACTCGGTGGAGAACCTGGCCGCGACCGCCACCGCGACCGCCACGGCCACCACCACGGGCGCGCTCCAGCAGGCCGTGCTCTGAGCGATCCGCTGGCCTGAGCGATCCACTGCCCTGAGCGATCCACTGGCCTGAGCGATCCGATGCCGTGAGCGGCCCGTGCGGGAGCCGTCCGGTGGGCCGTACGACAGGTGAGCCCGGGGCCCGTCCAACTGGACGGGCCCCGGGCTCACCGCTGCGCGGGGCGGGCTCAGCCCGGCAGCACGCCCAGCAGCGCGCCGGCCAGGGGCAGGTCGCGCGGCCCCCCGCCGGCGCTCAGCGGGCCGGTCAGGGTGCCGGTGCCGATCGGCGGCAGGCCGGAGTTGTCCGGCTGGAGGGTGGCGCCGTTGTTCAGCACGTCGGCCGAGGAGTTGGCCCACGGGTCCAGGCGCAGGTCCTTCAGCGGCGCGATGCCGTATCCGAGGCCGCTGGTGGTGCCGCCCAGCGCCTGGTTGACGTCGGTGTGCTTCAGGTTCGCGCCGGGCAGCGGCGCCTCGGCGTGCGCCGGGCCGGCGGCGGCGCCGAGCAGCACCGCGGCGCCGAGGGCGGCGAGGGAGGCGCCGCCCACCGGGGCGAGGCGGGCCCGCCGGGGCCGGGCGTGGGTCGGGGAGTGGGGCTGCTCGGGGGCCATGCGGGAACCGTCCTTCGGGTTCGGTGGGGGAGCGGGCCGCGCCGGGCGGCGCACCCGCCACGCCGAACCGCCCCCCGGCCGGCGGGCCGAGGGGCAGTTCGATGGGGACTCGTGCCGATCGGGGATCAGCAGTCCTCCTCCTGCTTGACCGGGGGCGCCGCCTCGATGTTGGCGCAGTGGTTGCCGAACGCGGGGTTCAGCAGGCCGACCACGTTCACGGTGTTGCCGCACAGGTTGACCGGGATGTGCACCGGGACCTGGAGCTGGTTGCCCGAGACGACGCCGGGGGAGCCGGCGGCGACGCCCTCGGCGCCGGAGCTCGCCACGGCGGACCCGGCACCGGCCAGCAGCATGCTCGCCGCGGCGGCGGAGAGGACGGCGGCCTTCTTCACGTTCTGCATGGGGGTTGATCTCCTCGATCACACACGGGTGGAGCGGGCCGTACGCGGCCGGTCGGACCGCGTACGGCACGGACTCGGTGAAGCGGTGGTCGCCGGTTCAGCGACCGCCGTCTCAGCCGATGTTGGCGCAGGTGTTGCCGAACGCCGGGTTGAGGATGCTGATGACGCCGATGGAGTTGCCGCAGACGTTGACCGGGATGTGCACCGGGATCTGGATCTGGTTGCCGGAGAGCACGCCGGGGGAGCCCGCGGCGACACCCTGGGCACCGGAGCTGGCGACCGCGCCGCCGGCACCGGCGACGACCAGGCCGGCGGCGGCGATGGACAGGACGGCGGCCTTCTTGAAGTTGCGCATTGTGGTTCTTCCTCCGTTTGTCTGCCCGACGGATTATTTGAGAAGTCGGGAGTCGGGCGTTCGGATCATCGCCCGATGGTTTACGGGGTGCCGTGATTGTCACTCTGGCGGCCCAGATAGATCGTGTCGCCCGTGGCTGGGGCGCTGGCCGGCCGCCTATTCCCGCGTCCCGCGAACAATTCCCGCACGGCCGGGAACAATTCGTGCAGGGACGCGACCGGGGGCAATTCCGTACGGGGCCGGCCCGTCGCGGAGTCACCTCCCGGGAGTTTCCGGGTGCCGTCCGGCGCGGGCCGGGCGGCGTGGTGCGGCGTGTCAGGCGTTGGCGCAGGTGTTGCCGAACGCCGGGTTGAGCAGGCCGACCAGGTCGACGGTGTTGCCGCACAGGTTGACCGGGACGTGCACCGGGACCTGGACCTGGTTGCCGGAGACGACCCCGGGCGAACCGGCCGCGACACCCTCGGCCGAGGCGCCGTCGACGTGGTGGGCGGCGGCGGCACCGGCGCCGGCGACCAGCAGGGCGGCGGTGGCCGCGGTGCCGAGGACGCCGTGGGCGAGCTTGCGCATGCTGCGGACTCGATTCGTTCGGGCCGTCCGGGACGGCCTGGGTGGAGCGTGTTCCGCCAGGGAGAACGAGGCAGGGTCCGGGGGGAAACGGCCGGATCCTGTGATCACCCGAATGCCTGTCAGGCCCTCCATTGCTCCTTACGGGTGACAACCGGCGTGCCGTCGCAACCGCGCTCGGGAGGGCTCGTTGGAGATGTCGCACTCCCCGTGCATCTCTGTCGATAAGTCATGGAGGCTCGTATGAGCATCAAGAAGACGGCCGCCGTCGGCGCCGCCGTGGTAGGCATCGTCGCGGCCGGCGCCGGTTCCGCGGTCGCCAGCTCGGGTGCCGAGGGTGTCGCCGCGGGCTCCCCCGGCGTCATCTCCGGCAACCAGATCCAGGTGCCGGTGCACGTCCCGGTCAACCTGTGCGGCAACACCGTGAACGTGATCGGCCTGCTCAACCCGGCGTTCGGCAACCACTGCCTCAACGCGGGCTGATCCGCACCCGGTTCGGCCGGTGCGAGCCGCCGTCCTCCGCCTCCCTCCTGGGGCGGCAGGGCGGCGGCTCTCGCGTTGAGTGCCTTCGGGGCCGCCTACGCGTTCGCCGCCATCCCCAGCCGGGCACCGGTGGGCCCGCCCACGGGGTACGGCCGCTCCATCGGCAGCAACGAGAGGTCCCGGCTCCGCCGCACCTCCCCGGCCAACCCGGTGACATCGGTGATCGAGGTGATCCAGCCGTCCGCGTACCCCCGGGCCGCCTCGCCGCCCAGCCCCACCTGGACGGCCCGCCACGGCAGGGCCCGCAGGTGGACGTCCCGCTCCGGGTCCCACTGCACCCGCACCGCGCTGCGCCGCAGCTCCCGCCGCCAGGCCGCGCGCGACTCGTGCACCCGCCCGGTGTACGCGCTGAGCACCGCCCCGCCGAGCGCCCGGTCGAACGCCGCCCGGTCGATCTCCAGCGCCAGCACCCGCTCCTGCCCCGGCGCCCGGCCCCAGTCACTGCGGTGCATCAGCCAGAGGAAGGACGGCTTGATCCAGGTCATCCGGTCACGGTCGAAGGCGTCCGGCAGGCGTCCGGTCGCGGCGGCGGGTCCGGCGATCTCGGGTGGGAAGGCCTGGTACACCGTCAGGGTGTCGGCGGTGAAGGCCGCCCGGATCTGACGGGTGGGCGGGGGCGTGTCGGGCATGGCGCCATGTTGCGCCGGGGCGGGTCGTGGGGGCCACCGGATTCCGGGGGTCCGGGCGGCGGTCGCGAATTCTAAGGCATCGTCAGCTCCCTTGGGGTGCTGGCTGGTTGATCCGTTCGGGCGGGTCGGTGGCGCGTGGATAATCCATCGCGTGATCGCCACTCTGGAGGACGCCGAGCGCCTGCTGCGTCCGGCCGCGCACCTCGGGCTCGCCGCCCGGCCGCTGTACCTGCTGCCGTTGCTGCGGGTCGGCGCGCTGGCCGCGCTGCTCTCCTGCGAGGCGGCGGACCAGGACTGGGGCGAGCGCTTCGGGGTGGAGCTGCACGCGCTGGAGCAGCACACCGGGGACCGCGACGGAGGGCCGACCGGGGCCGGCCTGGAGGAGCTGACCGCCCGGCTGCCGGCCCTGGTCGGCCGCCGGTGGCGGGGCCGCGAGCTGCGGCTGGCCGCGTACGGCGCCCACCGGGAGCAGTGGACGGCGGCCGTGGAGGGCCTCGGGGCCCGGCTGCTGGTGCCGCCCCGGCCGGCGGACTCCGCGGTGCTCGGCGACAAGACCGCGATGCGTGAGTGGTTCGACCACCTGGGGGTGGCCACCCCGGCCAGCACGGTGGTGGCGGGCGCGCTCGACCACCGGGCGCTCGCCCGCCGGTTCGGGGCGGTGTTCGTGGCCCAGTCGCCCCGGGGCTCGGCCGGCAACGGCACCCATCTGGTGCGCTGCGCCGAGGACGCGGCGGCGCTGCCCGAACGGGAGCGCTGGCTGGTCAGCGAGTACGCCGGCGACACCGCGCTGAACGTGCACGGCTTCGTCGGCCTGGACGGGCTGCCGCAGGTGCTCCGCCCGTCCCTGCAGCTGATCGGGGTGGCGGGGACGGGCGCCGCGTTCGGCCAGTACTCGGGCTGTGACTTCGCCGCGCCCGAGCGGCTGCCCGCGCGGGCGCTGGCCCGCTGCACGGAGGCGGCCGAGCGGATCGGCTGGGGCCTGGCGGGGCTCGGCTACCGGGGCGTGTTCGGCGCCGACTTCGTGCTGCGCGGGGAGGAGGCCCTCGCGCTGGAGATCAACTGCCGGATGCAGGGCTCCACCTGGCTGCTCGGCGAGATCGAGCTGGAACGCGGGGACGGCCGGCTGCCCTCGCAGCTGCGCCACGTGCTGGAGCGGCACGGCGTGCCGACGGCGGGCAAGCCGGACCCGGGCCCGGCCCGGGGCACCCAGCTCACCGTGCGCCACCGCGGCGGGGCGGCCCGGCTGCTGCGGGGCCCGGCCGCCGGGGTGTACGAGCGGCGGGAGGGGGCGCTGGTTCGCCGGGGGAGCGGTGCGGGCCTGCTGGAGTGCGGGCCGCGGGACGTCCTGCTGGCGAACCTGCCCCCGGCGGGCGCCCTGCTGCGCCCGGGCACGGTGCTGGCCCGGCTGGTCACCCGGGTGTCGCTGACCGCTCCGGACGGCCGGACCCTGACCGAGGAGGGGCGGCTCCTGGTCGACGCGGTGCACCGGCTGCACACCTTCGGGGAGCCCGACGCGGAAGGTTGACGGAGGCCGCCCGGCCGGTGTCGTAGGCTCACCCGACAGTCGCTGCGTCCACAGACCGCGCGCGACCACGACCGGGGGCGGGAGTCCAGAGCCGATGAACACGGCAGCGAGCACGGCCAGCAGGCCGGACGCCGACGCGTCCGAGGATCAGCACGAGCGCCCCGGCCGCCGGATCGCGGCGGTGGTGGACCGCTTCGCGCCCGCGCTGGGCGCGTACGCGGTGGTCAAGGCGACCGGCCTGACCGTCTTCATGCTGCTGCTCCGGCACACCGGGGACTTCCTGAAGAAGGACCCGGGCCGCGGCGGCGGGGCCCAGCCCTGGGACGTCCTCGGCACCTGGGACGGCGTCTGGTACCAGCGGATCGCCGAGAACGGCTACGACCCGCAGCTGATCCCGCTGCACGGCTACTACCTGGCGACCCACTACGAGAACTCGGCCGCGTTCTTCCCGCTCTACCCGTGGCTGATGCGCCTGGTCTCCACGGTCACCGGCCTCGGGCCGTACGGCGCGGGCATCGCGGTGTCGGTGATCGCCTCCTTCGTCGCGGCGGCCGGGATCTACGCGGTGGCGGACCGGCTGGGCGGCTGGCGGGCGGGTGTGATCGCGGCGGCGATCTGGGGCCTGTTCCCGGGTTCGGGCGTGGAGTGGGCGGTCTACTCGGACTCGCTGTTCGTCGCGCTCTCCGCGTGGACCTGCTACGCGGTGATGACCCGCAGCTGGGTGACCGCGGGGCTGCTGGCCCTGGTCACGGGCCTGAACCGGCCGACCGCGGCCGCGGTGATCGCCGCGGTGTCCATCACGGCGCTGGTGGCACTCATCCGGCGCACGGACGGCGTCGCGCGCCCCCTGTTCGCGATGCTGATCACCCCGTGGGGCCTGCTCTGGTACGTGACCTGGGTCGGCTACCGGATGGGCGAGTGGACCGGGTACTTCACCCTCCAGCGCGGAGCCTGGAACCGCTACTTCGACTGGGGCGCCTCCACCTCCCGGACCTTCCTGGACGTGATCACCGGCCACTGGGACTTCTGGCAGTCCAACCCGGTGCCCGACCTGATCGCGGTCGCCCTGCTGCTCTCGCTGCCCGGACTGATCGTCCTGCTGGTGCGGGTGCGGCCGCCGCTGGTGCTGGTGATCTACACCGCGCTGACCGTCTTCACCGCGCTCAGCAGCAACCAGATCTTCGGCAACATCTCGCGCTACCTGCTGCCGGCCTTCCCGCTCTTCATCGGCCTGGCGTTCGCGCTGCGCCGGCTGCGGATGCCGACCCTGGTCGGGCTGTTCGCGCTGCCGGCGGTCGCCTCGGGCTGGTACGCCGGGTACGCGCTGTTCGAGCTCGGCATCCCGTAACCGGCGCCGGGCCCCGGATGGCTACGCTCGGAACATGACCACGAGCCGGCCCACCGCCCGCACGATCCGCGACATCTCCGGCCTGCTGGACCACGCCAGCCACGTGCTGGCGACCCGGATGGCCGCCGCCTTCGCCGAGCTGGGCATCACGCCGCGCGCGTACTGCGTGCTGCTCCACGCCCTGGAGGAGGAGCGCACCCAGATCCAGCTGGCGCAGCTCTGCGACCTGGACAAGACCACCATGGTGGTCACCGTGGACGAGCTGGAGGGGGCGGGCCTGGCGGAGCGCCGCCCGTCCGCGACCGACCGCCGGGCGCGGATCGTCTCGGTGACCGGGGCCGGCGCCGAGGCCGTCGAGCGAGGGACGGAGATCGCCGACCGGGTGCACCGCGAGCTGCTGGAGTCGCTGCCCGCGCCGGAGCGCGCGGCCTTCGTCTCCGCGCTGTCGCTGCTGGTCGAGGGGCACCTGGCGGACCCGGTGGAGGGCGAGCGCACGGTACGGCGGGCGCGCCGCCCGCGCGGCTGAGCCGGCCGCCGGGGCGGGCACCCCGGCGACCGGTGACGCGTCGGTGCTCGGGCCGGCGCTACGGCCAGACCAGGCAGTACAGCTGGTGCCCGGCGTCGTGCAGCCGGTTCGCGAAGTCCTGCCACTCGTGCAGCATGCTGTAGATCACGAAGGCGTCGCGCGGCCCACGGCGGTCCGGCACGGTGGACCAGATGAACGCGGCGGCGCCGAGCTCGGTCTCGTCGGCCTTGCGCAGCGGCTCCACCACGTTGTGGGGGAGCTGGACGACGGCGTAGTCCGGGTGCAGCACGACCAGCTCCAGCGGCGGGACCTGGTGGAGCGGGACGCCCTGGATGCCGGTGAGGACCATGGCGCTCATGGTCTCCGGCTTGATCTTGGTGGAGAGGTGGCCGTTGGGCGAGCCGCTGGTCTCCATCAGGTCGCCGAGGCGCCCGAGCGAGCCGAGCTCGCCGGCGTCGAGGCCGAGTCCGCCCGGGCCGAGGGCGGTGGGGACTCTGGCGGCGGTGGCGCGATCGGGTGCCCCGAAGTACTTGTAGGTCACCCCCACGCGTCCCTCACCCCGCCTCTGCCCACCACGTCCACCACGACCCGTACCCGCTCCCGTACCCCCGCGTGCGGCCTCGGCGGGCCAGCGGGAGCCACCCGCGGCCTCGTCGTAGCCGTCCTGCGCCTCGGACACTCGGACCATCCTCACCGGAATTCGCCGGAATCGACAGACCCCCGCACGTCCGGCGTCCGTCCGGACGTGCTCCTTACCCGTCATTGCGCCGCTGTACCCAATACCGGCACGCGGCACTCCTGCCACCCCTACATACCTGGGTACATAGTCTGACTGGTCCGCGGTGCGGCGGCAGCCAGGGGGGTCGTTGTACGGATAACCGTACAGACTTCTGCGCCCGGATCATCGTTCCAGATGATCGGGTCCGACATGCAAAGACGAAGGACACGATTTGAGACCATGTCTCCCGTGAGCTACCCCTACGAAGCACCCCAGTCCCAGTCGCTCTTCGACCGCGCCTCGGTCGTCACCCCCGGCGGCGTCAACTCCCCGGTGCGCGCCTTCCGCGCCGTGGGCGGCACGCCGCGCTTCATGGTGTCCGGCACCGGCCCCTACCTCACCGACGCCGACGGCCGCGAGTACGTCGACCTGGTGTGCTCGTGGGGCCCGATGATCCTGGGCCACGCGCACCCGGCCGTCCTGGACGCCGTCCAGCGGGCGGTGACGCGCGGCACCTCCTTCGGCACGCCCGGTGAGGGCGAGGTGGAGCTGGCCGAGGAGATCGTCTCCCGGATCGCCCCGGTCGAGCAGGTGCGCCTGGTGTCGTCCGGCACCGAGGCGACCATGTCGGCGATCCGGCTGGCCCGCGGCTTCACCGGCCGCGCCAAGGTCGTGAAGTTCGCCGGCTGCTACCACGGTCACGTGGACGCGCTGCTGGCCGCCGCCGGTTCCGGCGTCGCGACCTTCGGCCTGCCGGACACCCCGGGCGTCACCGGCGCCCAGGCCGGCGACACCATCGTGCTGCCCTACAACGACCTGGCGGCCGTCGAGGCGGCCTTCGCGGCGCACCCCGGCGAGATCGCCTGCGTGATCACCGAGGCCTCGCCCGGCAACATGGGCGTCGTCCCGCCGCTGCCCGGTTTCAACGGCGGCCTGGCCCGGCTCTGCCGGGAGAACGGCGCGCTGTTCATCTCCGACGAGGTGATGACCGGTTTCCGCGTCTCCAGGGCCGGCTGGTACGGCCTGGAGGCGGCGAACGAGGGCTGGGCGCCCGACCTGCTGACCTTCGGCAAGGTGATGGGCGGCGGCTTCCCGGCGGCGGCCTTCGGCGGCCGCGCCGACGTGATGGCGCACCTGGCCCCGGCCGGCCCGGTCTACCAGGCGGGCACCCTGTCCGGTAACCCGATCGCCACCGCGGCCGGCCTCGCCCAGCTGCGCGGCTGCACCGACGAGGTGTACGCGACGGTGGACCGGGTCGCCGCCGAGGTGTCGACGCTGGTCTCCCAGGCGCTGGCCAAGGAGGGGGTGGCGCACCGGCTGCAGACGGCGGGCAACATGTTCTCGGTGTTCTTCACCGAGGCCGAGGTCACCAACTACGACGAGGCGAAGACCCAGCAGGCGTACCGTTTCACCGCCTTCTTCCACTCGATGCTCAGCCAGGGCGTCTACCTGCCGCCCTCCGCCTTCGAGTCCTGGTTCGTCTCGGCGTCCCACGACGAGCGGGCGGTCGAGCGGATCGCCGCCGCCCTGCCGGCCGCCGCCCGCGCGGCCGCCGAGGCCACGGCCTGACGCCCGGACCACCGACGAAGCCCCAGGAGAACTGAGAAGTGAGCGCCAAAGAGATCACCGTCGTGCACCTGATGCGGCACGGTGAGGTGCACAACCCGGAGGGCATCCTGTACGGGCGCCTGCCGGGCTACCGGCTGTCCGAGCTGGGCCGGCGGATGGCCGACCGGGTCGCCGAGGACCTGGCCGGCCGGGACATCACGCACGTCGTGGCGTCCCCGCTGGAGCGGGCCCAGGAGACCGCCGAGCCGATCGCCAAGGCGCACGGCCTGGACCTCGCGGTGGACGACCGGCTGATCGAGGCGGACAACATCTTCCAGGGCAAGACCTTCGGGGTCGGCGACGGCTCGCTGAAGAACCCGGGCCACTGGAAGTACCTCACCAACCCGTTCAAGCCGTCCTGGGGCGAGCCGTACCTCGACCAGGTGGTGCGGATGATGGGCGCCCTCGGGGCGGCCCGGGACGCGGCGCGCGGGCACGAGGCGGTCTGCGTCAGCCACCAGCTGCCGATCTGGATCGTCCGCTCCTTCGTGGAGCGCCGCCGGCTCTGGCACGACCCGCGCAACCGGCAGTGCTCGCTGGCCTCGCTGACCAGCTTCACCTTCGAGGGCGACCGGATCGTCTCGGTCGGCTACCGCGAGCCGGCCCGCGACCTGCTGCCGGCGCACCTGGTCGGCAAGGGGAGCAAGCCGGTGGGCAAGAGCTTCGGCGCCTGAGCCCCTGTGAGGCCCGTGGCCGCCGGCAGCCCGGACCCGGCGGCCCGGGCCCCGGGAAAGCCGGAGGCCCGGGCCCCGGAACGGCCGCCGGACGGGGGTGCGGGAACGGCGCGCCGCGCAAGGGCCGAAGGGCCCGGCGTAAGCGCTTCGCGGCCGGACGGCCCGCCGGGCGCCCGGCTCAGTCGCAGGTCAGAGGGGGTTCGGCAGGTTATGCCGGGCCCCCCGGAACCTGCCCGGACCAGCATGCGAAACTTTTCACATGTCTGGCACGACGCGCCCCCGTCCTCGTCCCGCCGCCGTGGCGGCAGCCTGTGCTGCCGCTGCCGCGCTGGCCCTCACCGGCTGTTCGTCGTCCGGCTCCTCGGACGGCGGTGACGGCAAGACCGGCTTCGTCACCGCCAAGAACAGCACCATCTCCACGTCGGCCGTCGGCCAGCGCAAGGACGCCCCGGACATCGGCGGCAAGACCCTGGAGGGCACCGAGCTCAAGCTCTCCGACTTCCGCGGCAAGGTCGTCGTCCTCAACGTGTGGGGCTCCTGGTGCACCCCCTGCCGGACCGAGGCGGACGACCTCCAGCGGATCTGGGACAAGTACCGGGACCAGGGCGTGCAGGTCCTGGGCATCAACACCCGTGACAACGAGCCCGCCAACGCCATCCGCTTCGAGCAGGAGCGGGGCGTCACCTACCCCAGCCTGTTCGACCCGGCCGGCGAGCTGCTGCTGAAGTTCCCCAAGGGCAGCCTCAACGCGGCCACCATCCCGACCACCCTGGTGATCGACCGGGACGGCAAGCTGGCCGCCCGGGCCGTCGGCGGCCAGGTCGACGACACCCTGGAGACGATGCTCCAGCCGGTCCTGGCGGAGCGGAAGCAGTGAGTGCCGTCCACCTCGCCGACAGCACCGGGACGGTCCTGAGCGGCGCGCTGCCGCTGGCCGTGCCGATCGCCGTCGCCGCCGGCCTGCTCTCGTTCTTCTCGCCGTGCGTGCTGCCCCTCGTGCCGGGCTACCTCTCGTACGTCACCGGCTTCTCCGCCGCCGACCTCGCGGACGCGCGCGGGGCCCGGCGCGGGCGGATGCTGGCCGGGGCGCTGCTGTTCATCCTGGGCTTCACCGCGGTCTTCGTCTCCGGCGGCGCGCTGTTCGGCTACTTCGGGGACACGCTGCAGGAGCACAAGCGGGTCATCGCGATCGTGCTCGGCTCGGTGACGGTCCTGATGGGCCTGGCCTTCATGGGCCTGGTGCCCGGCCTGAGCATGCGTGAGCTGCGCTCGCACCGCCGGCCGGCGATCGGCCTGCTGGGCGCGCCGCTGCTGGGCGTGGTGTTCGGCGTCGGCTGGACCCCGTGCATCGGCCCGACCATGACCGCCATCCAGACGCTGGCCCTGAACGAGGCCGACGCGGGCCGCGCCGCGCTGCTGATGACGGCCTACTGCCTGGGCCTCGGCGTACCGTTCGTCGTGGCCGCGCTGGCCTTCCGCCGGGCGCTCGGAGCCTTCGGCTGGGTCAAGCGCCACTACCCGCTGGTGATGCGGGTCGGCGGCGGCATGCTGGTCGCGGTCGGCGTGCTGCTCGTCACCGGGGTGTGGGACTCGCTGGTGAGCGAGACGCAGTCCCAGTTCGCCGACTTCCAGATCGGAATCTGACCGTGAGCAACACCACGACCGGGACCGACCGGGAGCCCCGGCCGACCATCGAGGACGAGGTCGAGCGCCTCAGCACCGCCCCCGTGGAGTCGGAGGGGCCGGTCGGCCTGGGGGTGCTCGGCTGGCTGCGCTGGATGTGGCGGCAGCTGACCTCGATGCGGGTCGCGCTGATCCTGCTCTTCCTGCTCTCGCTGGCCGCCATCCCGGGCTCGCTGATCCCGCAGAACGGGCAGAACGAGTTCAAGGTGGAGACCTGGAAGGCGCAGCACGCCACGGTCGCCCCGATCTACGAGAAGCTCCAGCTGTTCGACGTCTACAGCTCGATCTGGTTCTCGGCCATCTACATCCTGCTGTTCGTCTCGCTGGCCGGCTGCATCGTCCCGCGCACCTGGCAGTTCGTCGGGGTGCTGCGGGCCCAGCCGCCGGCCGCCCCGCGCGTGCTGACCCGGATGCCGGTGTACGCGGCCTGGCGCACCGACGCCGACCCCGAGGCGGTCGGCGCGGCCGCGCACCGGCTGCTGCGCCGGCGCCGGTTCCGGGCGAACCTCGCCGGTGGCGCGGTGGCCGCCGAGAAGGGCTACCTGCGCGAGGTCGGCAACCTGGTCTTCCACCTGTCGCTGTTCGCGCTGCTCGGCGGCTTCGCCTGGGCGAGCCTGGCCAGCGGCTCCGGCGGCAAGCTGATGGTGGTCGGGGAGGGCTACGCCAACACCCTGACCCAGCTGGACGACTTCAAGGGCACGAGGTTCTACGGCGCCGACGACCTCGACCCCTTCTACCTGAAGCTGACCGGCTTCGAGTCCCGCTTCCAGAGCCGGGGCGACCAGATCGGCGCGGCCCGGCAGTTCACCGCGCACGTGGAGTACTACGAGGGCGACGACCGCTCGAAGCTGAAGCGGAGCACCATCGAGGTCAACCACCCGCTGGAGATCGGCGACAGCAAGGTCTTCCTGATCGGCCACGGCTACGCCCCGGTGGTCACCGTCCGCAACGCCAAGGGCGACGTGGTCTACACCGGCGCCACGCCCTTCCTGCCGCAGGACGGCAACCTGACCTCGACCGGGGTCGTCAAGGTCTCCGACTACGGCGACAAGGACGGCAAGAAGACCCAGCTGGGCTTCTCCGGCTTCTTCCTGCCGACCGCCCCGGTGACCTTCGACCCGCGGATCGGCCCGATCTCGCTGTTCCCCGGCGACGCGGACCCGGTGCTGGTGCTGAACGCCTTCGCGGGCGACCTCGGCACCGACTCCGGCCTGCCGCAGAACGTGTACCAGCTGGAGACCAGGAAACTGACCCAGCTCCAGCAGGACGGCCAGCCCGCCAAGGCCCGGCTCAAGCCCGGCCAGGGCTGGACCCTGCCGGACGGCTACGGCACGGTCACCTTCGAGGGCTACAAGCGCTGGGCCAGCCTCCAGATCTCCCACCGCCCGGGCAACGGGATCGCCCTGGTCGGTGGTGTGCTCGCGATCCTCGGCCTGATCGGCTCGCTGTTCGTGCAGCGCCGCCGGATCTGGGTGCGGGCGGTCGCGCTGCCCGACGGCGGCACCCTGGTCGAACTGGCCGGGCTGGCCCGCAGCGAGTCCGCGAAGATCGCGGAGGAGCTGGCCGAACTCGCGGTGGACCTCCAGGACGACGCCCCCGCGACGGACGAGGACCCCGCCACCGAGGACGACTCCGCGAACGACGGCGACCCCGCCACCGACGGCGACCCCGCCACCGACGGCGAACCCGCCACCGACGGCGACCCCGCCACCGACGACCCGGAGACGGACGGGGACGACCCCGCCGGCCCGGGAGCACCCTCAGACCCCGCAGTCCCTGCCGACCAGAACTCCAAGGAGTAGACGGTGCTTCTCGCCTCGGCGGTCGACCCCCAACTGGCCGACCTCTCCAACAAGCTGATCTACTCGGCCATGGCCGTCTACCTGATCGCCATGTTCGCCCACATGTTCGAGTGGACGTTCGGCAGCAAGGGCGCCGTCGCCGTCCGTTCCCAGGAACAGGCCGGCCTGGCCGAGACCGTGGCCGCGGCCGACACCGCGGCCAAGGGCGCCAAGAAGGTCACCGTCACGGTGGCCTCGGCCGGCGGCGGCACCACCACGCTGACCCGCACCGCCCTCGCGGGCGAGGGGGCCGCCGTGGTCACCAGCGGCCGGGACGAGGAGTCCGAGGACGGCCCGGGCATGGCCGGCACCAGCGAGCGGGCCGACCTGGCCGGCCGGATCGCGGTCTCCCTCACCGTCCTGGCGGCCCTGCTGCACGCGGGCGGCGTGCTCACCCGCGGCCTGTCGGTCTCCCGCTGGCCGTGGGGCAACATGTACGAGTTCTCCTGCGCCTTCGCGCTGGCCATGACGGTCGCCTACGTGGGCCTGCTGGCCGCGAAGAAGAAGGTCCGCTGGCTGGGCCTGCCGGTCGTGCTCGCGGTGCTGCTGACCCTGGGGGTCGCGGTCTCCGTGCTGTACACCGAGTCGGAGCAGCTGGTCCCGGCGCTGCACTCGTACTGGCTGGCGATCCACGTCTCCACCGCGATCGTCTGCGGCGGCGCGCTGTACGCGGCCTTCATCGCGACCCTGCTGTACCTGGCGAAGGACTCCTTCGACCGGCGGATCGCGAACGGCCTGACCACCGGTCCGCTGGGCACCTCGGCCTCGATCTGGCGCCGGATGCCCTCCGCGTCCACCTTCGACAAGCTGTCGTACCGGATCAACGCGCTGGTCTTCCCGCTCTGGACGTTCACCATCATCGCGGGCGCGATCTGGGCCGAGGCGGCCTGGGGCAAGTACTGGGAGTGGGACCCGAAGGAGACCTGGTCGTTCATCACCTGGGTCGCCTACGCCTGCTACCTGCACGCCCGGGCCACCGCCGGCTGGAAGGGGCGCAAGGCCGCGTACCTGGCGGTGCTGGCCTTCGCCTGCTGGCTGTTCAACTACTACGGCGTGAACATCTTCGTCACCGGAAAGCACTCGTACGCGGGTATCTGACCGGGCCGGTCACCAACGCCGACGGCCCGGCTCCGCACCACGGAGACCGGGCCGTTCCCGCAAGGTCTGTTCCACAAGAGCTGTTCCCACAAGGGTTTCTGAGAGCGTCGAGGAGGAATCGCGCAATGGAGTGCGACGAGGTCATGCTGACCGTCCGAATCACCGCCGCCGAGCGGATGCTGCTCCGCAGTCTCGCGCAGGGGCACCGCAGCGACGTGTCCGAGGTGGTCGCGGACGGGCTGCTGGACGTGATCCCCACACTGAGCACGCACGCGGCCGCCTACCGGCTGCTGGGCGCCCTGGCGACCCCGGCGCCGTGCGCGCTGACGGTCTGGCTGCCGACGCCGCTGGCCGACCTGCTGGTGCCGGGCGCGGCCCGGATCGCCCAGGTGACCGAGGTCCGGATCGGCTCGGCGAGCGCCATGCTGGGCGCCGCGCTGCGGCTATGGCTGGCCCAGGATCCCGGCCGGCTGGCCGCCAACCTGAGCGTGATGCACGCCGGCCGCCCGTCCGCCCTGGTGGCGGCCTGACAGCGGACGTCGAGGGGGCGGCGGGCGCTAGGAGGCCAGCGGCAGGCGGCTGCCCCCGGTCGGCGCGGCGGAGCAGGTGTCCCGGACGGACGGCAGGGCGGGGGCGGGGCTCAGCGGCTCGGTGACCAGCCGGCACTCGGCCGCCGTCCGGCCGTCCTGCTCCAGGGTCACCCGGACCGGCACCCGCTGGCGTTCGCGGCCCGGCTCGCGCCAGGCGCGGACCAGGCAGGGCCGGTCCAGCTCGATGAAGCGGCTGAAGGTGGTCACCAGCTCGACGGGGGCGACCGGTTCGGGGAACCGCAGCCGCTGGGCGGCCTGCCGGGCGGCCTCCAGCACCAGCATCCCGGGGGCGTGGTCCAGCGGCTGGTCGAACAGCACGGGGTGGCGGACGTCGGTGCGCAGCCACCAGCCGGCCGGCGGCCGGGCGGGGCTGAGCACCACGTCGTCCGCGAGCTCGCGGCCGACCAGTTCCGGCGCGGCCGGCACGGTGGGCCGGGCGGGGGCGGGGGAGTGGGGGCGCGGTCCGCGCAGCCGGGCGTACGAGGCGGGGGCGATCACCCGCAGCTGGGCCGAACCGCGGCCGAACGGGCGCCCGTCGCGTTCGAACTCGGCCTGTACGCGCAGTGCGTGGAGCCGCCCGTGTCTCATCCGGACGTCCTGGCAGGCGACCCTGAGCATCAGGGAGGCGGGTGCGGCGGTGACGGCGAGGGCTTCGGGGTCGAGCTCGTAGGAGAGGTCGTCGAGCGCGAAGTGGTGGTCCCGCGGGACGCCGAAGCCGGCGTGGCCGATCAGCAGCCCGGCCTGGCGGAGCGTCTCGGCCGTGAGCAGCGGGTCGTGGTGGCGGTCGCCGGGCAGCCGGTAGAAGCCGTGCGAGCGCGGCCACTGGGCGCCGAGCAGGAAGTCGTACGGGCCGGTGGCCTGCCAGCCGGTGATGAACACCTCGGAGACGGAGGCGCGGTGGACCAGGTGCCGGGAGACCGTGCGTTCGTGGAAGTCGTAGCCGGCGGCGGAGGCCGGGTACGGGTACGTGCCGTCCGTGTCGGGTGCTGCGTGGAAAGGCATGGCTGGCCCTGCTCCCGGGGAGTCGGTCGACGGGCCGCGATCAGGCGGCCAGATGAAACATACAGACCACCCGGTTTCTGTTCAGCCTCCGGGGTCGGTGATGTCGATCTCACGCCACCCGCTCCCCCTACCCCCATAAGGCTTTGATGATGCGGCAGTTGCCGGATTCCGGCCGATGGGCGGGGGTGCCTCCCCGCTGGACGGCGGGGTTCTGTCAAGCGGTAGATTAGATACCAACCATGCGGTTTCGGGGGCCGGAGGTTCACACGTGGTCAAGCAGGAACGCGCGGGGCGGACCAGGAGGGCCGTGCTGCTCGCCGCGGCGGACACCTTCGCGGACGCCGGGTACGAGTCCGCCAGTCTGGTCGACATCAGCCGGCGGGCCGGGGTCAGCAAGGGCGCACTCTACTTCCACTTCGTCTCCAAGCAGGCGCTCGCGGACGGTGTGCGCGCCGCCGCCGGTCGGGAGCTCGCCACCGCGGCGCTGGCCGCCCTGCGGGCGCCGGGCCCGGCGGTGCAGGCGCTGGTCGACCTCTCCGGCGAACTGGCCCGGCTGCTGCGCGAGGACGTGATGGTCCGGGCCGCCGTGCAGCTCGGCCGGCAGTCCGCGACGGCGGCGGGCGAGGCCCACTGGAGCGGCCTGACCGTGCTCTTCCGCCGGCTGCTCGACCGCGCGGCGGCGGCCGGTGAGCTGTGCCCGGGCGTCGGCCCGCGACAGGCGGCCGAGCTGCTGACCACGCTGGCGGCCGGGCTGGTGCTGCTCGCCGCCGAGGACCCGGCCCGGCTGGAGCCGCCGGCCGTCCGGGAGCTGTGGGCGAGCGCGCTGCCGGCGCTGGTGCCCGCGGCGGGCCCGCTCCGGCTGCCCGGGGAGGGGCTCACGCCCGTGGTGGCGGACCTTGCTCCGGTGGCGCTGCCGCCGGCGGGCCTGGTTCCGGCATAGCCCCGGCCGCAGCGGATTCCGGCGTGGCCCCGGCCACCGCGGTCTCCGGCGCGGCGCCCGCCACGTCGGTCTCCGGCGGGGCGCCCGGCCCGCCGAGGTCGAGCCGGGCCAGCACCCGCGGCGTCACCAGGCCCGGTAGCAGCAGCGTCCACAGGTCGGCCATCCGCCGGAGCAGGTCGCGCCGCCCGGTCATGACCTGGGAGCTGAGCTGGATCCCGGTCACCGCGCCGGTGATCACGTCGGCGGCCCGTTCCGGGTCCACCCCGGGGTGCAGTTCGCCGGCCTCCCGGGCGTGCTCCAGCAGCGTGCGGGCCGCGTCCGACCAGCCCCGGTAGGCCGCGACCTGGGGCTCGGTGAAGCTGCCGTGCTCGATGGTCAGCCGGATGCTGCCGCGCAGCACCGGGTCGTCCAGCAGGGAGCGGGCGAAGGCGTCACCGAGGTCGATCAGGGTCTGCATCGGGCTCTCGGAGCGCGGTTCCCAGCCGGCCAGCCAGCCGGCCTGGCCCTCGATGACGGCCAGGGCCAGCTCCTCCTTGGAGGCGAAGTGGAAGTACAGCGCGCCCTTGGTGACCTTGGCCCGGTCCAGGATCTCGGCCATGGTGGCGGCCGCGTAGCCGCGCTCGTCGAAGACCTCGGCCGCCGCGAGGAGTACCGCCTGGCGGGTCGCCAGCGCGCGTGCCTGCCGGGCCATCGCAGCCTCCCTGAGCTCGATCGGCTACATACCGTCCAGTAGGTATTCTACCGAGATCCGGCTGTCCGCCCTCGGAACGGCGACGGCCGGCCACCCCGTGCGGGGGGCCGGCCGGGGCCGGTGGAGCACCGTGGTCGCACGGGCCCGGAGGATCAGGCGGCCTGCTGCCAGCTGACCGGCGAGTAGTACGCCGGGCGGCGCTCCAGGCGCTGCCAGCTGGCGATCGGCTCGACCGGGGCGACGGCCGCCGCGGCCTGCTGGGCGGCCACGGCACGGGCCATCAGCACGGCGGTGAGGGCGGCGAGTTCCTCGTCGGTCAGCGAGCCGCGGACGACGCGGACGAGAGATGGGTCGGAAGCGTTCATGGCCGGTGTTTCTCCCCCGGTGGACGTGAGATGAGCGTTCGGCGGAACTGCGGTGCTACATCGGCGGGTTGCCGTGCTTGCGGCTCGGCAGGTCGGCGTGCTTGGTGCGCAGCATGGAGAGCGCGGAGGCCAGCACCTGGCGGGTCTCGGCCGGGTCGATGACGTCGTCCACGAGGCCGCGCTCGGCCGCGTAGTACGGGTGCATCAGCTCGGTCTTGTACTCCTTGATCTTCTGGGTGCGCATCGCCTCGGGGTCCTCGGCGCCGTTGATGTCCCGGCGGAAGATCACGTTGGCGGCACCCTCGGCGCCCATGACGGCGATCTCGTTGGTCGGCCAGGCGTAGGACAGGTCCGCGCCGATCGAGCGGGAGTCCATCACGATGTACGCGCCGCCGTAGGCCTTGCGCAGGATCAGCTGGATACGCGGCACGGTGGCGTTGCAGTACGCGTACAGCAGCTTGGCGCCGTGCCGGATGATGCCGTCGTGCTCCTGGTCGACGCCGGGCAGGAAGCCGGGGACGTCGAGCATGGTGACGAGCGGGATGTTGAAGGCGTCGCACATCTGGACGAAGCGCGCGGCCTTCTCGCTGGCGTTGATGTCCAGCACGCCGGCCAGCGACTGCGGCTGGTTGGCGATGATGCCGGTGACGTGGCCGTCGATCCGGGCCAGCACGCACAGCACGTTGGTGGCCCAGCGCTCGTGGACCTCCAGGTACTCGCCGTGGTCGACGATCTCCTCGATCACCTTGCGCATGTCGTACGGGCGGTTGCCGTCGGCGGGCACCAGGTCGAGCAGGCTGTCGTTGCGGCGCTCGATCGGGTCGTCGTTGACGGCGACCGGCGGCATCTCGCGGTTGTTCTGCGGCAGCAGCGACAGGAGGTAGCGGACCTCCTCGATGCAGGACTGCTCGTCGTCGTACGCGAAGTGCGAGACGCCGGAGACCCCGGAGTGGACGTCGGCGCCGCCGAGCCCGTTCTGGGAGATCTTCTCGCCGGTGACCGCCTGGACGACGTCCGGGCCGGTGATGAACATCTGCGAGGTCTCGCGGACCATGAAGATGAAGTCGGTGAGCGCGGGCGAGTACGCGGCGCCGCCGGCGCACGGGCCGAGCATCACGGAGATCTGCGGGATGACGCCGGAGGCGCGGGTGTTGCGCTGGAAGATGCCGCCGTAGCCGGCCAGCGCGGTCACACCCTCCTGGATGCGGGCGCCGGCGCCGTCGTTCAGCGAGACCAGCGGGGCACCGGCCGCGATGGCCATGTCCATGATCTTGTGGATCTTCTGCGCGTGGGCCTCGCCGAGCGCGCCGCCGAAGATCCGGAAGTCGTGCGCGTAGGTGAAGACCGTCCGGCCGTGCACGGTGCCCCAGCCGACGATGACGCCGTCGGTGTGCGGCTTCTTCGCCTCCAGGCCGAAGCCGGTGGCGCGGTGCCGGCGCAGCGGCTCCACCTCGTGGAAGGAACCCTCGTCGAGCAGCAGCTCGATGCGCTCCCGGGCGGTCAGCTTGCCCTTGGCGTGCTGCGCCTCGGTGGCCTTCTCGCTCGGGCCGCGCAGGACCTGCTCGCGCAGTGCGTGCAGCTCGGCGACCCGCCCGTGGGCGTCGGCCGGGATCTCGGGGACCTCGTCGCCGACCGGCGCCTCATGCACAACCGTCATCTCGAACCACTCCAAGGGTGAGGGAACTGTCCGACAGCCAACGTCTGGTGCTCTGCCCCCGGCTGCGAATCACTTCTTCACTTATGACTGTACGAGGGGCCGCGTGCAGGTTTCGGCGTCGATTCCGTACAAGGTCGAGTCCGTTTACATGTCAGGGCTGCACAGAAAACGCCCCCCGGCCCTCGGCGCGCTCCGTGTCCGTTCGAACACTGCGCGCGACTGATCGAATGGCTGTCGGATGCCCCGTGCTTCTGGGAATGTGCAGGTCAGAGCCATCATGCGACGGGCCGGTCGCGGTGCGTCGGGAATCCCCCCGGGCGGACGTGAGCCGAGGGTGACCGGCGCACCGGTGCGATTCCGGGGGCCGGTTCTCGTAGGGAAGCGCCAAAAACGACGAAGCCCACCCGGAAGGCTCCGGGTGGGCTGTCCGAGGGAGGGCGTCAGCCCTTGCGGCCGTCCTCGGGCTCGTCCCTGCCCCGCAGCTCCTCCTCGCGGCGGCGCAGGTCGGCCTCCCACTGCTTGAGCATGTCCTCGTGCTGCTTGTTGTCCTTCTTCAACGACGCCAGGAACTCCGGGTCGTCGTCGGGCGCCAGCGGGCGGCCGCCGCGCGCCCGCTCGTACTCGGGGTAGCCCGTGGTGCGGCCGCCACCGGCCGGGCGGGCGTACGCGCGCTGCTTGCCGGCCACCAGCCAGGCGATCGAGCCGACCAGCGGGAAGAGCAGCACGATGATCACCCAGATCACCTTGGGCAGGTGCTTGACCTCCTCCTCGGGAGTGGTCAGGCAGTCGATGAAGGCCCACACCCACAGAGCGAGCGGGAGCACGAAGGTCAGGATCCTCAGCACGGCAGTGATCTCCCCCGGGCGGCGAACGGTACCGGTGACACGGTCGGTGACACGGTCTAGGGCGACAGGGCTCTGGGCGCCGACAGGTGAACAGGGGCCCTTGACCGAGCCAGGCTATCGGGTGGCGGATACTGACTGGCATGGCATACGACGATCTCCGCTCGTTTCTGCGGGCCCTCGACCGCGAAGGCGACCTCAAGCGCATCAAGGTTGAGGTCGACCCCCATCTGGAGATCGGCGAGATCGTCGATCGCGTGCAGAAGGCCAAGGGCCCGGCGCTGCTCTTCGAGAACGTCAAGGGCTCCTCGATGCCGCTGGCGATGAACGTCTTCGGCACCGAGCGCCGGCTCGCCAGGTCGCTCGGCCTCAAGGGCCCCGAGGAGATCTCCGAGAAGATCGCCGGCCTGCTGAAGCCGGAGCTCCCGCAGGGCTTCACCGGCTTCCGGGACGCCTTCGGCAAGCTCGCCTCGATGGCCCACGTGCCGCCGAAGCACGTGAAGTCCGCCGACGCCCCGGTGCACGAGGTCGTGCTCACCGGCGACGACGTCAACCTGGACGAGCTGCCCGCGCTGTTCACCTGGCCGCTGGACGGGGGCTCCTTCTTCAACCTGGGCCTCACCCACACCAAGGACCCGGACACCGGCATCCGCAACCTCGGCCTCTACCGGCTCCAGCGCCACGACCGGCGCACCATCGGCATGCACTGGCAGATCCACAAGGACAGCCGCAACCACTACCAGGTGGCCGCCAGGCGCGGCGAGAAGCTGCCGGTGGCCATCGCCTTCGGCTGCCCGCCCGTCGTCACCTACGCCGCCACCGCCCCGCTGCCCGGCGACATCGACGAGTACCTGTTCGCCGGCTTCGTCGCGGGCGAGCGGGTGAAGATGGTCGACTGCAAGACCGTCCCGCTCCAGGTCCCGGCCGACGCCGAGGTCGTCCTGGAGGGCTGGCTGGAGCCCGGCGAGATGCTCCCCGAGGGCCCGTTCGGCGACCACACCGGCTTCTACACCCCGCAGGAGCCGTTCCCGGCGCTCACGATCGACTGCGTCACCATGCGCCGCCGGCCGATCCTGCAGTCCATCGTGGTCGGCCGCCCGCCCACGGAGGACGGCCCGCTGGGCAAGTTCACCGAGCGCTTCTTCCTGCCGCTGCTGAAGGTGATCATCCCGGACATCGTCGACTACGACCTGCCCGAGGCCGGCGGCTTCCACAACTGCGTGATCGTCTCGATCGACAAGAAGTACCCCAAGCACGCCCAGAAGGTCATGCACGCCATCTGGGGCGCCCACATGATGTCGCTGACCAAGCTGATCATCGTGGTGGACTCCGACTGCGACGTCCACGACTACCAGGAGGTCGCCTGGCGAGCCCTCGGCAACGTGGACTACAGCCGGGACCTCAGCGTCGTCGAAGGCCCGGTCGACCACCTCGACCACGCCTCCTACCAGCAGTTCTGGGGCGGCAAGGCCGGCATCGACGCCACCCGCAAGCTCCCCGAGGAGGGCTACACCCGCGACGGCGGCTGGCCCGAGATGGTCGCCTCCGACCCGGACACCGCCGCCCTGGTCGACCGCCGCTGGAAGGAGTACGGGCTCTGATGAGCACCGCCGCCTCCCTGCCCGAGGCCCCCCAGAGCAAGGTCAAGGCCTTCCTGCGGCTGGTGATGATCGAGCACTCGATCTTCGCCCTGCCCTTCGCCTACATCGCCGCGCTCACCGCGATGTTCCTCGCCGACGAGCGGGTGCACTGGGGCGAGCTCTTCATCGTCACCGTCTGCATGGTCGGCCTGCGCACCTTCGCCATGGCCGCCAACCGGATCATCGACCGCGAGATCGACGCCCGCAACCCGCGCACCGCCGGCCGCGAACTGGTCACCGGCGCGGTCTCGTTGAAGACCGCCTACATCGGCTCGGCGATCGCCCTGGTGGTCTTCGTCGGCGCGGCCGCCCTGCTGAACCCGCTCTGCCTGGCCCTCGCCCCGGTCGCCGTCGTCCCGATGGTCGTCTACCCGTACGGCAAGCGGTTCACCGACTTCCCGCAGGCCATCCTCGGCCTCGCCCAGGCCATGGGCCCGATCGGCGCCTGGCTCGCCGTCACCGGCACCTGGTCCTGGGACGCCGTGGTGCTCGGCCTCGCCGTCGGCATCTGGATCGGCGGCTTCGACCTCGTCTACGCCTGCCAGGACACCGAGTCCGACCGCGAGGAGGGCGTCCGCTCGGTGCCCGCCAAGTACGGCGTCCCGGCCGCCGTGTGGGGCGCGCGGGTCTGCCACGTCCTGACAACGCTCCTGTTGGGCTGGTACGCCCTGCTCACGGACGCCGGACCGGCGTTCTGGGTCGGCCTCACGGTCGTCGCGGGCGCCTTCGTGTACGAGCACACCATCGTGAAGCCGAACGACCTGTCGAGGCTCAACCGGGCGTTCTTCCAGACGAACGGGTTCGTGGGCATCTCGCTGTTCTTCTTCGCACTGGTGGACCTGATCGTGCGCGGTCTGGGGATCTGACCAGCATGTCCGGCGCAAGCCCTGTCCTTCAGGGCTGGGTTAGCTGGTTCGGTCCGCAGCGCGGAGCGCGCCCTACGCCGGGCGCTGCTGGTTCTCGATGTACTCGCGGATGACCGCCGGCGGTGCGCCGCCGCAGGATGCGGCGAAGTAGGACGGCGACCAGAGGTGTCCGTGCATGACGGCGCAGTTCATCGCGTACGTGTACTCCTTGCGCAGCAGCCGGGCGGAGACGCTCTTGAGGCTGTTCACCAGGCCGGAGACGGCCACCTTCGGCGGGTACTCCACCAGCAGGTACACGTGATCACGTTCGCCGTTGAACTCCTTCAGGTCCGCCTCGAAGTCGCCGCAGACCTTCCGCATGATCTCTTCGCAGCGGGTCAGCGTGGCGTCGGTGAAGACGCCGCACCGGTATTTCGTCACGAAGACCAAATGAACATGCATCGCCGTAACGACGTGCCTGCCTCGCCTGTAGTCCGTGTTTGTATCCATGGACCAACCGTTACTACGGTTGGTCCATGCAGCTCCGCTACAACTTCCGCGCGTATCCCACGCCGGGTCAGCGACAGTCGCTGGCTCGTGCGTTCGGATGTGCCCGGGTGGTCTTCAACGATGGGTTGCGTGCCCGTCGGGAAGCCCACGCGGCGGGGCTGCCGTACATCAAGGACACCGACCTCCAGAAGCAGGTCATCACCGCCGCCAAGCGCACCGGGGAACGGGCGTGGCTGGGTGAGGTGTCCTCGGTGGTGCTGGTGCAGGCCCTGCGGGACCTGCACATGGCCTACCGGAATTTCTTCTCCTCCGTCACCGGCAAGCGCAAGGGGCCGAAGGTCTCCCCGCCGCGCTTCAGGTCGAAGCGGGACAACAAGCAGTCGATCCGGCTCACCGTCAACGGCTTCGACCTGCGCGACAACGGCAAGCTGTACGTCGCCAAGGTCGGGGACCTGGAGATCCGGTGGTCCCGGCAACTGCCTTCCGCTCCTACCTCGGTGACGGTCACCAAGGACGCCGCCGACCGATACTGGGTGTCGTTCGTGGTGGACACCGATCCCGAGATCCTGCCCGGGCTGGACACCGAGACCGGCATCGACCTCGGACTGTCCCACTTTGCCGTCATGTCCGACGGCCGCAAGGTGGAGTCCCCGAAGTTCCTGCGCCGTGCCGAGAAGAAGCTCAAGCGGATGCAGAAGGCCCTCAGCCGGTGCGCGAAGGGCAGTAACAACCGGGCCAAGGCCCGCAAGAAGGTGGCCCGGCAGCACGCCCGCGTGGCGGACCAGCGCAGGGACTGGCACCACAAGCTGAGCACTTCGATCATTCGCGAGACCCAAGCGGTGTACGTCGAAGACCTCAGCGTGAAGGGGCTTGCCAGGACCCGGCTCGCCAAGTCCGTGCACGACGCCGGATGGTCGCAGTTCGTGATGATGCTGGAGTACAAGGCCGTCAAGCACGGCCGGTACTTCGGCCGGATCGGACGCTTCGAGCCCACCTCACAGGTGTGCTCCGCGTGCGGGATCAAGGACGGACCCAAGCCCCTCAACGTCCGCGCATGGACCTGTGGGGACTGCGGGACCGCCCACGACCGGGACGTGAACGCAGCCCGCAACATCCTGGCCGCCGGACGGGCGGACAGGCTAAACGCCTCGCAGAGCGCAGATAAGACCGGGCCCGTCCCGGCACAGCGCGTTGAAGCAGGAACCCATCGAGACGGTCACCCGACCGTGGCAGGAATCCCGGTCCTTCAGGGCCGGGAGGGCGTCAATCCAACAACGTCACTGTTTGTATCGACCTCATGGCTGTGAGTGTCTAACGTCATACCCGGCAACGGTCTCGTTGAGGGGAGTGGCACTCATGGCCAAGGACTTCGACCCGTCGGACGCGCCGCGCGGGTACTACGGCGCCGAGCTCCGCCGGCTCCGCGAGCTGGCGGGGCTGACCCAGGACGCCTTGGGGAAGCTGGTGTTCTGCTCGGGGGCGTACATCGGGCAGATGGAGGCGGCGGTCCGCCGGCCGCAGGAGGACCTGTCCAGGCACCTCGACAAGGTGCTCCTGACGGACGGGCACTTCCAGCGGATGTACGAGATGGTGCGGAAGTCCTCGCGCTACGCCGACTACTTCGTCCACGTCAACGAACTGCAGTCGACGGCGAAGAGCATCAGCCAGTTCGCTCCGCTGCTGGTGCCCGGCCTGATGCAGACGCCGGACTACGCCCGCGCGCTCTTCGAGGCGGCGGAGCCGCTGCGGAAGGCTGCGGAGAACGAGGAGATGGTGGCCGCTCGGCTCGCCCGGGCCAAGCTGCTCGACCAGCCGAAGGCCCCGTTCTACTGGGCGGTTCTCGATGAGGCCGTTCTGCGTCGGCCTGTGGGCGGACATGCAGTGATGGCAGGCCAGTTGAAGCACCTCGCCGACCTGGTTCGCAGCCGGAGGGTGCTTCTCCAGGTCGTTCCGTACGAGACCGGGGCGCACCCGCTGATGGTGGGCTCGCTGTGCCTGATGACCTTTGAGGAAGCGCCGCCAGTGGCGTATGACGAGGGCCTCTACTCGGGGAACCTCATCGACGATCCGGCGCTGGTCGAGAAGTGTTCGCTGGCCTACGATCTCGTCAGGGCCGCCGCGTTGTCGCCGGAGGCGTCCCTGGCCTTGATCGAATCGACGGCGGAGGACCACGCGAATGCACCGAACTGAGCAGTGGCGCAAGAGCAGTTACAGCAGCGGTAACGAGAGCAACGACTGCATCGAGGTCGACGACGCACGCCCCGGCTCGGTCCGTGACTCCAAGGATCCGCACGGGCCGCGTCTGCGCTTCACCTCCGACGCGTGGCAGTCGTTCGTCACCGCTGTCGCCGACGGTGAGTTCCCCGGTGCCTGAGCAGTGGCGTAAGAGCAGTTACAGCGGCGGTAGCGACAACAACAACTGCATCGAGGTTGACGACGCGCGCCCGGGTTCGGTCCGTGACTCCAAGGATCCGCACGGGCCGCGTCTGCGCTTCACCCCGGAGGCCTGGCAGGCGTTCGTATGTGCCACCGTGCGGGGCGAGTTCGGGGTGCACGGGGCCTGACAGGTGTCGGCCCCGGCGCCTACCGTGGCGGGATGAGTGCTGAAGGCGGGGGAGCCGGGCAGCGGCGGCGGTACGGGCTGCTGGTGGTCGCGTTTCACATCGTCGCGATGGGCCTGTGGGTCCTGGTGCAGTTCGGCTCGGAGGTGCTGGCCGGGGCCGGCTGGGCCGGTGAGCGCGGCACGATGGCGGTTTCGCGCTGCGTGGACTCGTACGTGAGCAACGCCGACCGTGGTGGCGGCGGTACGGTCCACCACTGCTTCGGCACGTTCCGCCCGGACGGCGGTGGCCCGGAGGTCACGGGGGTCGAGCTCAAGGGCGGCCGGGGCGACGAGTACGCCCCGCCGCGGCCGGGGAGCTCCTGCGCCCGCCCGGCGGACGTGCGGCCCGGTTGGTGCGGCCCGGACCGCTCGAACGAGGTGCCGGCCCGCTATCTGCACGACAAGGTGTGGATCTTCGGCAGCGGCCTGATCCTGCCGGGCGGCGCCGCCCTGCTGGGCCTGGCCGTCGTCGGCGGGGGACTGCTGGTCGCCGCCCACGGCTGGTGGCCCGCCGAGGGGCTCCGCCCGCGGCCGGTGCGGTCCGCGCCCAAGGCGCTGGTCGGCCTCACCGTCGTCGGCACCCTGACGCTCTTCCTCGGCATGCTCCCGTCCCTCGACGTCTAGGCGGCGCGCGCACACGCGCACCCGCAGTCGCGGCTCCGCCCGGACCCGCGCAGCCGCTGCCATGCGGCCGCGCCGAGGGTGAGGCCCCAGAGGACGAACAGCCCGTACCAGAAGAGGCCCCAGGCGGCCTGCGGGTGGGCGTCCTTGGCGGCGAAGGCCGGGGCGGAGACCACGCGGTCGGCGGCGAGCAGGTACTGCATCGCGAAGTAGGTGAGGCCCCACAGCGTCATCCCGACCGAGGCGGCCAGCGCCGGAAGGGCGATCAGCCGGTCCGGAAGGCGCCTTCCCCAGGGCCGGACCAGGGCGAGCGAGAGGCCCGCGCCGGCCACCGCCACCGCGCCCATCACCCAGTAGCCGATCGCGGCCTCCCAGGTGCCGTGCGGCGCCGAGGCGAAGTCGCCGGGGAAGGTGGCGCCGACGCCGGCGCCCCACCAGAAGTGCGGCGCCGCGTAGGCCAGGGCGGCGACCGCCGCCACGTGACCGGCCAGTTCGCCGCGTCGTACCAGTGCCCTGTTCATCCTCAACCCCCGAGTGCGGCGCTTCCTTCGATCCTCCTGAAGTCTGGCCGTCGGGGCCGCCCCGGCGAATCCGGCGGCCGCAGGATCCGTCCTCCCCCGGCGGGGGGAGCCCGGGTCAGCCCAGATGGGGTGCGGTGGGGTGGTAGCGACGCTGGCGTTCGACCGGGGTGGTGGCGAAGTCGCCGGTGGCGTTGATGACTTCGCCGACGCCCAGCCGTATGCCGACCGCGCGGCCGAAGCCCTTGAGGACGGCGCCGCGGTGGTCGGGGTCGGGGTAGGTGTGGGGGTGGCCGGCTGCGAGGTCGACCGAGCGGGCCGAGACCGCGCCGAGGATCTGGCTGCCGGCGCCGAGCCGGCTGCCGCCCAGCACCTCGGCGCCGCCCGCGAGGCGGGTGCGGTCCCCGATCTCGACGGCGTCGGTGCCGGCGGCGGTGATCCGGGTGCCGCCGTCGCCGAGTTCGGTGCCCCGGCCGATCGCGATGCTGGCGCCGCAGGTGGCGGTGATCCGGGTGCCGCCGTGCAGGGTGGTGCCGGGGCCGAGCTCGCAGGTGCTGTGCTCGTCGCACTCGACGACCGCGCCGGGGTAGAGCACGGTGCCGGGCTCCAGGCGTACCCGCCGCGAGACGATCACCGAGAACGGGTCGAGCGCGATCACGTCCCGGTCGGCGAGGTCCACCAGCTCGGTGGGCGTCAACAGCCCACGCTCGCGCCGGAGTCGGTCGAGGCGGTTCCACGGCGAGCCAGTTCCCATGATCATCGGTCAATGATCGACACTGGTCGGAGGCGCTGTCCATCCCCCGACCGGCCGCCTCTTGACCGTCCATCCGAGGAGTTCCCGTGATCGGCACGCTGCAGTGCATCGTCCTGGACTGCCACTACCCGGCCGCCCTGGCCCGTTTCTACGCCGCCCTGGTCGGCGGTGAGGTCGACCGTCCCGATCCGCGCTGGTCGCTGGGCCCGAACTGGTCGACCCTGCACACCGACAGCGGCATGGTGCTCTGCTTCCAGCGCGTCGAGGACTTCCACCCGCCGCAGTGGCCCGACCCGGGCCACCCCCAGCAGCTGCACCTGGACGTCGACGTGGCGGACCTGGACGCCGCCGAGGCCCAGGTGGTGGCCCTCGGCGCGGCCCCGCTGAGCGACGCCGGCTCCTGGCGGGTCTACGCCGACCCCGCCGGGCACCCGTTCTGCCTGATCAGGGGCTGAGCCCGCCGGCCCGGGCGCGGCCGGTGGGCGCCGGTCACGCCCGCTGGCCGTGCCACTCCTCGGCGAGCAGGCCGAGCAGCACCTCGTCCGCGAAGGCGCCGTAGGTCCAGGCGGAGCGGCGCAGGGTGCCCTCGTGGGTGAAGCCGGTGGCCTTGGCGGCGGCGATCATCGGGTGGTTGTCGGCGAGCGTCTCGATCTGCAGCCGGTTGAGGCCGCGGACCTCGAAGCCGTACCCGCAGAGCGCGGTGATCGTCTCGCGGGCCAGGCCGCGGCCGCGGAAGGCGGGGCGCAGGGCGATGCCCAGGTGGCCGACCCGGTTGTGGGTGTCGATGCCCCACAGCAGGGCCTCGCCGGCCAGTTCGCCGGTGGCGCGTTCGACGACCGAGAAGAAGGCGGCGTCGGGCGCGTCCGTGGTCGCGTACGGGGAGCGGGCCGGGTCGGGCGGCAGCGGCAGCCAGGGACGGGTGTCGGCGCGCACGCGGGTGGCCACGTCCTCGTAGAGCTCGGCGTGGAGGACGGGGATGTCGCCGTCGTGACGGCCGCGCAGGGTCACTCTCTCGGTGTGCAACATGTGACATGTTATAGATCGCCGAGCCTCGCCCCTCAACGGATTTAACGGACCGGCCGGGTGAGGGTTCAGTGCAGGGTGAGCTCGTCGCCGACGGACAGCCGTCCGGGGGCGGCGACCTCGGCGAGCGCGTCCAGCCGGCCGTCGTGGGCGTGGACGATCACCTTGAGGATCTCGGAGGCGTGCGGCAGGCCGGGCTGCGGGGCGGTGGTCATCACACAGCGCTCGCTGGAGCGGACGAACGCCAGCCGGGTGCCGCAGCCGCCCCGGCCCTCCCGGCCGAACCAGGTGTCCTCGACGAAGGGCGCCGTCCCCGGCGGGGTGCGCAGCAGGATGTTGGGACGGAAGCGGCGGACATCGACCACGGCGGACGGCGCGGCCTCGCGCACCCAGTCCAGGGTGGCGGTGGTGAGCACGCTGACCGGCAGCTGGTCGAAGTGGGAGACGGCGTCCTCGCGGGCCAGCTCGACGTCCTCCCGCTGGAGGTAGGCGCGCAGGAAGGCGGTCGGGTCGGCGACGGTCCGGCCGAGCGGGTCGAGCAGCTCCGGGCTGTCGAGGTGGCGGCCGAGCCGGGAGGAGAGCCGCAGCAGGCCGTCCATCCGGCGGAAGCGGCGGGTGTTCTTGCCCGAGCCGAACTTGCCGGCGCCGTCGCGCACGGCGTAGAGCCGGTCGCCGGCAAGGCCGCGCCCGTCCACCTCGACGGAGTCGAGCCGCTCGCCGCCCGTGGACTTCACGGGGTAGCGCCAGAGCTGCTCGATGACGCCGATGATCTCTGCCATGACCGGACAGCGTACCTGCGCCCGCCGGACTTGGTCTAGACCAAGAGGGGGGTCAGCCCAGCCGTGCGACCGCCCGGACCGGGGCACCGTCCGCCGCGACCAGGCGCAACGGGAACAGCGACACCTCCACCGGCCGGCCGGCCGCCTGGGCCTCCAGCAGCGGCCGCAGGTCGGTCAGGTTCTCCGCGATCACCCCGCCGCCGTCGGCGCCCAGCAGCACCCGGTGGGCGGCCAGACCCGGCTCCCCGGCACCGGGGTGCCGGTCGTGCTCGTCGTGCTCGTCGGTGAGGTCGGCCAGCAGCGCGGCCACCGCCGGATCGCCCGGGCCCGGGTCGGGGGTGGGGTCCACGCTCAGCGCGTCCACGCCGACGGTCCGTACGCCGGCCGCCACGATCGCCTCGGCGGCCGCGGGGGTGAGGCTCGGGTGGGCGAGGTAGGCGTCGGTGCCCCAGTGCCGGGTCCAGCCGGTGGCGATCAGCAGCACCGTGCCCGGTCCGGCGGCGGCCAGGGCGGGGGCGAGCAGCTCGGGCGTCACCGCCGCCCGGGGCTCCAGACCGCGGACGTCGGCGACCACGGCCGGGCCGGTGAAGCGCTCCAGCGGCAGCCCGTCCAGGGTCGGCCAGGTGACGTCCACGTGGTACGGCGCGTCCACGTGGGTGCCGGACTGCGAGCCGAGGTGCAGGGCCAGCACGTTCACCCCGGCGGACGCGGTGGTCAGCGCGGGCTCCAGGACCACCGCGGGATCGCCGGGGTAGACCGGCATCGCGGTGGTCACCTGATGGGTGAGGTCGACGAGGGTCACTGCCATGGCCCCATCCTCGCAGGGGTTGACGACCCGTCGGTCCCACGTGGCCGCGCGGCCCCGGCGGCGGAACCCGGCGGCCGGTCCCGGCGGTGGAAGACTGGGCGCCATGGAGATCGCGCAGCAGCCAGTACGTCAGCCCTGGGTCGTCGGGGTCTCGGGGGCCTCCGGGACCCCGTACGCCGCGTCGGTGATCCGGGGGCTGCTCGCCGCCGGGGAGGCCGTGGACCTGGTGGTCAGCCGGGCGGCGCGGCTGACGATCCTGGACGAGACCGGGATCTCCTTCCGGGACGCCCGCTGGCGCGAGGACCTCGCGCAGTGGCTGGGCACCGGCACCGGCGATGGCACCGACGGCGGCACCGGCTACGGGCTGGACGACGTCCGCTACTGGGCGGCGGGCGACTTCGCGGCGGGCCCGTCCAGCGGCTCCTACCCGGCCAAGGGCATGCTGGTGGTGCCGGCGACCACCGGGGCGGTGGCCGGGATCGCGCTCGGGCTGAGCAAGGACCTGCTCCAGCGGGCCGCCTCGGTCACCCTGAAGGAGCGCCGTCCGCTGGTGGTGTGCGTGCGCGAGACACCACTCAACGGGGTGACGTTGAAGCACCTGGTGGAGCTGGACGCGCAGGGCGCGGTCGTGCTCCCCGCCTCGCCCGGTTTCTACGCCGGCGGCTCCACCGTCCGCGAGCTGGTGGATTTCGTGGCCGGACGGGTCCTGGACGCCGTCGCCGTGCCGCACCGCCTGTACCGGCGCTGGGAGGGCGAGTTGGGCGCGGCGGGCGCCCGAGCGGGAAAGGACGCGGACCGGGCCGGGTGAGGGGGCGTGAGACGGCCCGCTACGGGAGAGTATGTTCTCTGCGATATCCGGGTTGGTCCGCACACGGCGCCTTTGAATCCGGATAATGATCTGTGGGTCTGGCGAGGTTCGGAAGGACGCGGACGGTATATGGACACGGTGGACAGACAGCTCATCCAGGCGCTCCGGGAGAACGGCCGCGCCTCCTACGCCGAGCTGGGCCGGCTGGTCGGCCTGTCCGGCCCGAGCGTCACCGACCGGATCAACCGGCTGGAGCAGGCCGGTGTGATCACCGGCTACCGGGCGACGGTCAACCCGGCCTCGCTCGGCTTCGGCGTGACGGCCCTGATCGGTCTGCTGCTCACCGACGCGGCCGACCACGAGGACGTGGCGTTCCGGCTCAAGGACCTCGGCGAGGTCGAGGACTGCTGGTTCATCGCGGGTGACGACTCGTACATGCTCAAGGTGCGGGTCTCCGACGTGGAGGGCCTGGAGTCGGTGGTCAAGAAGATCTCCGGCACGAAGGGTGTGGCACGTACCCGCACCACCGTCGTACTGTCGACCAAGTGGGAGAGCAGGGTCAGCGAACTCCCCCTGGTCGAAGGAGAGTAACGGGATGGCACTGGTCGGTCTGGAGGAGCTGCGCGCTGCCCGGCAGCGGATCGCGGGCGTGGCGGTGCGCACCCCGCTCGTCCCCGCGCCCTGGGCGGCGGACGGCGAGCGCCGGCTCTGGCTGAAGCCGGAGAACCTCCAGCCGACCGGGGCCTTCAAGACCCGTGGCGCGTACAACCGGCTGGCCGCGCTCACCGAGGCCGAGCGGGCCCGCGGGGTGGTCGCCCAGTCCAGCGGCAACCACGCCCAGGCGGTCGCGTACGCGGCCCAACTGCTCGGCATCAAGGCCGTCATCGTGATGCCCGACACCTCGCCGCAGGTGAAGGTCGACAACACCCGGGCGTTCGGCGCCGAGGTGCTCATGGTCGGCCCGGACGAGCGGGACACCGTGCCGGGCGAGCTGGCCGAGAAGCACGGATACGTCTGGGTGCCCCCGTACGACGACCCGTTCATCATCGCGGGCCAGGGCACGGTCGGCCTGGAGATCGCCGAGGACGCCCCCGCCGAGCTGGACACCGTCCTGGTGCCGGTCAGCGGCGGCGGCCTCATCTCCGGCACCGCGGCCGCGCTCAAGCTCACCCGCCCCGGCGTACGGGTGGTCGGCGTCGAGCCCGAGCTGGCCGCCGACGCCCAGGCCAGCCTGCGGGCCGGCGAGCGGCTCTCCTGGCCGGTCGCCGACACCTACCGGACCATCGCGGACGGGCTGCGCACCCCCTCCGTCGGCGTGGTGCCCTTCGAGCACCTGACCGCGTACGTGGACGACATCGTCACCGTGACCGAGGACGAGATCCGCGCCACCGTCGCCCTGCTGGCCCGCCGCGGCCGGCTGGTCGCCGAGCCCTCCGGCGCGGTCGCCCCGGCCGCCTACTTCCACCGGGCCGACACGATCGGCGGTACCGCGGTCGCAGCCGTGGTGAGCGGCGGCAACATCGAACCGGCACTGCTCGCGGAGCTGCTGTCGGCATAGGCGTAGTCTCGGATCCGGCATTGATTCGAAGTCGGAGGAGGCGGGGCACCGCATGGACGCAGGGCTCAAGCGCGAGCTGGAGGCGAAGGTCTACGCGGGTGAGCGGCTGACCCGTGAGGACGGGATCGCGCTCTACGAGAGCGACGACCTGGCCTGGCTGGGCGGGCTCGCCCACCACGTGCGGACGCGGAAGAACGGCGACGTCGTCCACTTCAACGTCAACCGCCACCTCAACATGACCAACGTGTGCAGCGCCTCCTGCGCGTACTGCTCGTTCCAGCGCAAGCCGGGCGAGAAGGACGCGTACACCATGCGCATCGAGGAGGCGGTCCGCCTCGCCAAGGCGATGGAGGTGGACTCCCTCACCGAGCTGCACATCGTCAACGGCCTGCACCCGACCCTGCCGTGGCGCTACTACCCGCGCTCGCTGCGGGAGCTGAAGGCGGCGCTGCCGAACGTCTCGCTGAAGGCCTTCACCGCCACCGAGATCCACTGGTTCGAGAAGATCAGCGGCCTGTCCGCCGACGAGATCCTCGACGAGCTGATCGACGCCGGCCTGGAGTCGCTGACCGGCGGCGGCGCCGAGATCTTCGACTGGGAGGTCCGTCAGCACATCGTCGACCACGACACCCACTGGGAGGACTGGTCGCGCATCCACCGCCTGGCGCACGGCAAGGGCCTCAAGACGCCGTCGACCATGCTCTACGGCCACATCGAGGAGCCCCGTCACCGGGTCGACCACGTGCTGCGGCTGCGCGAGCTCCAGGACGAGACCGGCGGCTTCCAGGTCTTCATCCCGCTGCGCTACCAGCACGACTTCCACGACTCCAAGGACGGCGTCGTGCGGAACAAGCTGATGGCCCGTACCGAGATGGCCACCGGCGCCGAGGCGCTGAAGACCTTCGCGGTCTCCCGGCTGCTCTTCGACAACGTCCCGCACGTCAAGGTCTTCTGGGTGATGCACGGCGTCACCACCGCCCAGCTGGCGCTCAGCCACGGCGCGGACGACATGGACGGCTCGGTGGTCGAGTACAAGATCACCCACGACGCGGACAACTTCGGCACGCCGAACAAGCTCGGCCGCGACGACCTGCTCGGCCTGATCCGGGACGCCGGGTTCCGCCCGGTGGAGCGCAACACCCGCTACGAGGTCATCCGCGAGTACGACGGCCCGGACCTGACGCGCCGTGAGACCCCGCAGGCCATGCGCCTCTGAAACGCCCCTGACCTGGGCTTTCTCCCGCCCGCCGCTCCCGCGCCCGCGCCGTTCCCGGCCCGTCCGCGCGGGCGGCGGGCGGTTTCTTCACCGGGCCCCCACAGGGGCCGGGTTTCCCAACGGGTTTGTTATTTGGCAGGATCGGCGCCATGTCCGGTTCCCATCGCGCCACCGCGTACCCCTCGTACGAGCCGATGTACGAGGCTCAGACCGAGGCGGGGTACGGGGTGCCGCAGCAGTCGTACGGGGTCTACGAGCAGCCGGCGCACCCGGCGTACGAGGAGCCGGGCCACTACGGCCGGCACGCCGAGGACGGCCACACCGACGGCTACGGCGTCGCGTACGACACGGGCTCCTTCCCCACCGGCGCCTACGGGACGGGCGGCTACGACACCGGGAGCTTCCCGACGGTCGGCCACGGGAACGGCGGCCACGGGACCGGCCCCTACGACACGGGCTCCTACGACACGGGCTCCTACGACACGGGTGCCTTCGAGACCGGCGCGTACGACACCGGCTCGTTCGGGACCGGCGCGTACGACACGGGCTCCTTCCAGACCGGCGCCTACGACACCGGCGCGTACGACTCCTCCTCCTACGACGACGGGGTCTACGGACACCGGGGCGAGGGCCACGCGCCCGCCGGGTACGAGGACCTCCCGGGCGACGAGGACGTCTACGACCGTCCGTTCCAGCCGGTGACGGCCCCCGCCGTGGTGCCCGAGCCGGTCGTGCTCGCCGCCTCCGCCGTCCCCGCCGCCGCGGCCGAGGGCCGGGCCGCCG
>NZ_JBSGFD010000051.1:0-48693 GCF_053603215.1 Kitasatospora sp. NPDC004240
CCCGACCCCCCCGGGTCGGTCGGGCCGGGCGCCGCCGGCCCCGGCGCCCGGCGCCCCGGCCCCCAGCGGGCCCGGGCCGCCGGACGGCGGGACGGGTGCGGGCGTCGTCACCGGCGCGCGTGGTCGCGGAAGCCGCGACCCGTCTTGCGGCCCAGGCAGCCCGCCGCGACCAGGTGCTCCAGCAGCGGCGCCGCCGCCAGGCCCGGCTCGCGGAACTCCTGGTGCAGCACCTTCTCGATGGTCAGCGAGACGTCCAGCCCGACCACGTCCAGCAGCTCGAACGGACCCATCGGGTAGCCGCAGCCGAGCTTCATCGCGGCGTCGATGTCGTCCACCGTCGCGTAGTGCTCCTGGAGCATCCGCACGGCGTCGTTCAGGTACGGGAAGAGCAGTGCGTTCACGATGAAGCCGGCCCGGTCGCCGCACTCCACCGGGTGCTTGCGCACCTTCGCACACAGCTCCAGCACGGTCGCGGTGACGTCCGGCGCGGTCAGCACGGTGGAGACCACCTCGACCAGCCTCATCGCCGGCGCGGGGTTGAAGAAGTGCATGCCGATGACGTCCTGCGGCCGCGAGGTGGCCGAGGCGCAGCTGATCACCGGGAGGGAGGAGGTGGTGGTGGCCAGCACCGCACCGGGCTTGACGATCTTGTCCAGGGCGGCGAACAGCTCCCGCTTGACCGCGAGGTCCTCGGCGACCGCCTCGACCACCAGGTCCACCCCGGCCAGCTCGGCGTACTGTCCGACCGGGGTGACCAGGGCGAGCGCGGCGTCCCGCTGCTCCTCGGTCAGCCGGCCCCGACTCACCGAGCGCTCCAGCGACTTCGCCAGCTGCGCCTTGGCCCGGTCGGCCTTCTCCTGGCTGCGCGCGGCCAGCAGCACCGGGTACCCGGCCTTGGCGAAGACCTCGACGATGCCGGTCGCCATGGTGCCCGAGCCGCAGACGCCGACGGTGCGCACCTCGCGGCCCGGCACCTTCGCGGCCGCCGCCCCGGCGGCCGCGTCGACCGCCTTGGAGGAGCCCGGTGCCTCGTAGGTGTAGAAGCCGCGGCCGGTCTTGCGGCCCAGCAGTCCGGCCGCCACCAGCTGGCCGAGGATCGGCGCGGGGGCGTGCAGGCGGTCCCGGGACTGCTCGTACATGGCCTCCAGGACGGTCCGGGCGGTGTCCACCCCGATCAGGTCGAGGAGCGCCAGCGGGCCCATCGGCAGACCGCAGCCGAGTCGCATCGCGGCGTCGATGTCCTCGCGGGTGGCGTACTTCGACTCGTACATCGCGGCGGCCTGGTTGAGGTACGCGAAGAGCAGGCCGTTGACCACGAAGCCGGCCCGGTCGCCGGCGGCCACCGGCTCCTTGCCCAGGTCGCGGGCGAGGGCGGCGGCGTCCTCGGCCACCTGCGGCGCGGTCAGTACGGTGCGGACCACCTCGACCAGCTTCATGGTGTGCACCGGGTTGAAGAAGTGCAGGCCGAGCACCCGCTCCGGGCGGGCGGTGGCCGCGGCGATCCGGGTCACCGACAGCGCGGTGGTCCCGGTCGCCAGCACGGTCTCCGGCGGGCAGATCCGGTCCAGCTCGGCGAACAGCTCGCGCTTCAGCTCCAGCTGCTCCGGGACCTCCTCGATCACCAGGTCGGCGCCGGCGGCGGCCGCCAGCTCGTGGCCGACCGACAGCCGGGCGAGCAGCCCGGCGCGCTCCTCGGCGGTGATCCGGCCGCGCGTCACCGCGCGCTCGGTCGACTCCTCGATCCGGGCCAGCGCGCGGGCCGCGGAGTCCTCGTTCGCCTCGATGCCGATCACCTTGCGGCCGCTCTTGGCGACCGCCACCGCGACACCGGCACCCATCGTGCCGAGGCCGACCACGGCGACCGTGGGGAAGGGACGCTCCATGGGTCCTGACTCCTTGTCATGAAGGGCCCGCGCGTGCTCCGGGACGCGCCGCCGCGCCCGTGGGACCGGGGGCGGCGCGGGCCGGAGGAGGGTTCACGCGCGGGAGTTTGGGAGATGACGGTTGCGGCGGACACCCGCACGTGCCGGTCCGCTCCGGCCGTGCCGCGGGTGTGCCGTGGTGCTCAGGCGCTCGGGGTGAAGGAAGCGACGCTGATCCGAGGAGACCCGGCCCGCCGCGAACGGCGGCGACGACCGGGGAACGCGCACCCGTCCGCCGTCACCCGCGCCGCGCGATCGCGGGCCGGGGACGACCCCGCCGGTGCGGCTCCCGAAGCCCGGCGGTGGTGCGTGCGGTCACTGTAGCGAAGTTACTGCCAAGTAGGAAGAGTGGCGACGGCCCCGGCCGCAAATTCGTTCGGCGGCGTCGGGGGCCTCCACTACAGTGGGCGCCGCGGGGGCGGCTCCGCGGCGTGCTTCCTTCTCCTTCACTGTAAATGAATCCAGCGCGCCCACTCTCCGCCCCCGCTTTGTCATATCCACGGGGGCCACAGTGAAGAAGAAGCCGAGCACCACCACGCCCGTCGACGACCTCGACGCCTTCCTGCTGCGGCGCGGACTCGTCGTCCTGCCGGACGCGGCCGAGGGGGACGGCCCGGAGCCGTGGAGCGCCCGGGGACTGATCGCGCTGGAGGCCGACCTCGCCGCGCGCGGGTACCTGCTGAGCGGCGAACTGCGCGCGGCGCTCGCCCGCCGCCGCCCGGCCGACCTCGCCCTCGTCGGCGCCGGCCTGCTGCGGCGGATCGACGCGCTGCTCGGCGCCGACCGCCGCCACCGGCCGCTGTTCGCCCGCTTCCCCGAGGGCGTGCCCGACCACGCCCACGCCCACTACTCCGCGCAGGTCCGCGCCTTCCTGCTCAGCCAGCCCCACCAGCCCTGCGCCTGGTGCGGACGCCCCGGCCGCGAGGCCGGCATCGGCGCCCTCGCCCCCTGCGCCCACGTGGTCTGCGCCGAGTGCCACGACAGCGACGTCACCCTGGTCCCGGGCGGCCGCGCCTGCCCACTCTGCGGCACCGCCATCACCGAGCGGCGCTACCTGGACCTGGACGCCAAGTCGGTGCGCAACGCCGCCCGGGAGCGGACCGGTGACGCGTTGCTGCGCCCGCTGCGCCCGGCCGCAGGCACCGGCGAGCGGGCCGCCGCCGACGAGCTGGCCCGGCTGCTGGCCCGCCGCACCCCGCTCGACCCGCAGGACCGCGAGGACCTCGCCCTGCTCCTCGCCCACACCCCCGCCGACCCGGCCGACTGGCTGCCCGACGACATCCCCGTCCGGGAGACCCGCGCCACGGTCCTCGCCGCCCTGCTGCGCCGCGACCCCGCCACCGCCGTCCCGCTGCTCGCCGGGCACCTGACCACCGCCACCGACGTGCTGCGGCTGGTCTGGGCGTGGTCCGGCGCCGAGCCCGACCTGCTGCCCGCCACCGCCAAGGGCCTGCGGCTGCGCAACCTGCCCCGCCCGCTGCGCCGCGAACTGCTGGCCCTGCTGGACGCGCTCCCGGTCGGCACCCTCGCCGAGGACCTCGGCCGCCACCGCGCCGCCTGGCTGCGCGCCGGCGAGCTGCTCCACCCGTACGAGCACGCCACCCGCTTCCCGTACGCCGCCGCCGCGTTCGCGGTGCTCCGGGGGACGCCCCTGGGCCGGCGCGGGCTCGGCCGTGAGCTGCGGGAGGCGCCGGCCCCGCTGGAGGTCCGCACCGCCGCCGACGGCCGCGACCGGCTGGCCGTGGTCACCTTCGCCGCCCGGGTCGAGCGGGCGCTCGCCGGCGGTGACGTCCCCGCGGCCGTCCGGCTGCTGGCCCGCCGTCCCGGCGAGCTGGTCCGCCGGCTGCACCACCTGCTGCGCGTCCACGCCACGGTGAGTCCGGACGAGCCGCTGCCCGCCGTGCTCGCCGAGGCCCTGCCCGGCGCGCTGCGCGGGGTCGCGCCCGGTCCGCTGCTCGGCGCGTACGGACGGCTGCGCGCCCCGCGCGAGATCGGTGAGCGCCGGGTGTACTTCCCCCGCGGGCGCGTCTCGACGGCGCACGCCGAGGACGACTGGGGCACCGAGGTGCCCGCCGCGCTGAGCGATCCGGTGTGCCGGCTGATCGAGGCCGAGCTGCTGCGCCGCGCCGGCGAGCACCCCCGCGTCGACCTCGCGGTGCTGGACGAGGGGCTGGCCGACCTGAGGGTCCCGGCCGCCGAGCGGGCCGCCTCCCGGACCCTGGTCGCGGTGCCGCGCGGCAGCGCCCAGCGGCTGCCCGACGGCGGACGGGTCCGGCTCTTCCTGCACTGGATGCAGACCCCGCACCAGCGCGTCGACCTCGACCTGTCGGTCGCCCTGTACGACACGCAGTGGCGCTTCGTCGGCCTCTGCGACTACACCAACCTGGTGCACGGCCGCCGCTCGGCGGTGCACTCGGGCGACCTCACCTCGGCCCCGCCGCCGCACGGCGCCAGCGAGTTCGTCGACCTCGACCTGGCCGCGCTGGCCGGGGAGGGCGCCCGGTACGCCGTGACGCTGGTGTTCAGCTACAACGACATCCCCTTCGAGGACCTCGCCGAGGCCTTCGCCGGCTTCATGACCGTGGACGAGGCCGCCGGGCGCTCCCGGCGGGCCCCGTTCGACCCGCGGGCCGTGCGCCAGCGGCTCGACCTCAGCGGTGCGGCCAAGGTCAGCGTCCCGATGGTCGTCGACCTGGTGAGCCGCGAGTACACCTGGACCGACGTCAACCTCGGCGCCTCCGGGGACCTCCACAACGTCTGGCGCCACCGGGAGCGCGTCGGCCGGCTGGCCGCCGACCTCCTGGAGTACTACGGCGGGGGCAGCCGGGCCACCCTCTGGGACCTCGCCTGCGCCGGCGCCGCGGCCCGGGCGGACGAGGTGGTGGTGCGCGGCCGGGACGGCACCACCGCCGGGACCTACCGGCGCGGCGAGGGCGAGCCGGTGGCGGAGTTCGCCGGACGGCTGCGCCTGGGCCACGAGCCCGACCACCGCAGCACGGCGCCGGCCGGGGACACCGCCCGCGTGCTCGCCGGCCGGCTTGCCGGCCGCCGGGCGCTCCTCGCGCTGGTCCGGGCCGACCTGCCGGCCCCCGAGGGCGTGTCCGGTACGGCCTACCGGCTCTACCCGGGCCCGCTGGACGCCGCCCCGGACGCCCTGGAGCGGATCACCGCGAGCGATCTGGTGGCGCTGTTCGCCCCCGAAGGCCCATCTGCTCCCTCGAACGGGTGAACGAGCGGATCGATGTCCTCCCGAACCACCCGATAGGGGAATTCCGGCAGGTCAAGCGGCGCGGCAGCATGGAGGCATGAGCATCCGGACCGCCGCCCCCACGGGCCTCGACCAGCACTCCGCCGGTGACCGGCACTCCGCCGGCCCCGGCGCGCAGCAGGCCGCCGCCGTCGCGCTGCCGCCCCGCGCCGAGCGGGCCGAGCGTGCCGAGGCAGCGGCCGGGCGCCTGCGCGCGGCCGCCGTCGAGGCGGTGGCCGTCACCTGGGTGGACAACGCGGGCATCGCCCGGGTCAAGGCGGTGCCGCTCGACGCCCTGGTGCACGCCGCGCAGTGGGGCGTCGGCGCCGCCCCCTGCTTCGACGTCTTCCAGGCCGACGACACCATCACCACCAGCCGGCTGATCGGCGGCCCCACGGGGGACCTGCGGCTCTACCCGGACCTCGAACGGCTGGTCCCGCTGGCCGCCCAGCCCGGCTGGGCCTGGGCACCGGGGGAGCGGTACACCCAGACCGGCGCCCCGCACCCGGGCTGCCAGCGGCTGTTCGCCCGCCGGATGGAGGCCGCCGCCGCCGAACGCGGGCTCACCCTCCAGGCCGGCATCGAGGTCGAGTGGGTGGTCGCGCTCGACGGCCCCCCGGAGCAGCCGCCGCGGTACCCGACGCACGGTCCGGCGTACGGCATGCAGCGGCTGACCGACCTCTCGGCCTACCTGCTCGACGTGCTGCGCGCGCTCGCCGAGCAGGGGCTGCGGGTGCTCCAGGTCCACCCGGAGTACGCGCCGGGCCAGTTCGAGGTGTCGGTCGCCCCGGAGGGCCCGGTCGGGGCGGCGGACACCTCCGTCCTGGTCCGCCACACCGTCCGGGCCGTCTCCGCCCGGCACGGCCTGCGCACCTCCTTCGCCCCGGTGGTCGAGGCCGGCGGCGTCGGCAACGGCGGCCACCTCCACCTCAGCCTCTGGCGGGACGGGCTGAACCTTGGCCGCGGCGGTCCGGGCCCGCACGGCCTGACCGCCGAGTGGGAGGGCTTCCTCGCCGGAGTGCTCGGCGCGCTGCCCGAGCTGCTGGTGCTCGGCATCTCCAGCCCCGCCGGGTACCTCCGGCTGGTCCCCTCGCACTGGGCCGGCGCCTACCGGTGCTGGGGCCTGGAGAACCGCGAGGCGGCGCTGCGGCTGGTCACCGGCTCGACCGGGGAGCGGAGCAGCGCCGCCAACGCCGAGGTCAAGTGTTTCGACGCCACCGCCAACCCCTACCTGGCCGTCGGCGCGGTCATCGCCGCCGGGCTCGCCGGCCTCGACCAGAGGCTCGCCCTCCCGCCCGAGTTCACGGGGGACCCCGCCGACGCCGCCCCCGGCACCGTCCCGCGCCTGCCCTCCTCCCCGGCCGAGGCACTGGCGGCGTACGGGGCCTCGACGCTGCTCCGCGAGGCACTGGGCGAGCCCCTGTACGAGGCGGTGCTGGCGGTGCGCCGCGCCGAGGCCGAGCAGTACGCCGCGACCGGCCCCGAGCAGCTGATCGCGGCCACCCGCTGGAGGTACTGACCGATGCCCTCGCTGGACGTCCCCGCGCTGGTCGACCACCACTGCCACAGCGTGGTCACCGCCGACCTGGCGGACGACGCGCTGGCGGGGCTGCTCACCGAGTCGGACCGTCCGCCCGCGCCCGGCACCTCGCCGTGGGACAGTGCGCTCGGCCTCGCGGTGCGCCGCTGGTGCCCGCCCGCCCTCGGGCTGCCCGCGCACACCCCGGCGGCCGACTACCTGACCCGGCGGCGCGAGCTGGGCGCCGCCGAGGCCACCCGACGGCTGCTCGGGGCGGCCGGCCTCGACACCTGTCTGGTCGACACCGGGCTCACCGCGGCGGCGGGCCACCCGCTGCTGCCGCTCAGCGAGTTCGCCGAGACGGCCGGCGCCCGGGTGCGGGAGGTGGTCCGGCTGGAGGCGGTGGCCGAGAGCCTCACCCCGACGGCCGAGGCCTGGCCGGCCGCGGTCCGCGAGGGCCTGGAGACCGCGGCCACCGGCGCGGTGGCGGTGAAGTCGGTGCTGGCGTACCGGCAGGGTCTGGCCGTACCGCCCGAGCGTCCCGCCGAGGCGGCGGTGGTCGCGGCGGCCGGGGCCCGGCTGCGGGACGGCCACGGCCGGCTGACCGACCCCGTGCTGCTGCACCACCTGCTCTGGACGGCGCTGGACGTCTGCGCCGAGCTCGGGCTGCCGCTCCAGCTGCACACCGGCTTCGGCGACCCGGACCTGACGCTGCACCGGGCCGACCCGTCCCTGCTGGCCGACTTCGTGCGCGCCGCCGAGCCCAGCGGCGTCCCGCTGGTCCTGCTGCACGGGTACCCGTACCACCGCCAGGCCGGCTGGCTGGCGCAGGCGTTCCCGCGGGTGTACGCCGACCTCGGGCTGACCGCCTCCTACACCGGGCCGCAGGTGTCGGCGGTGCTGGGCGAGATGCTGGAGCTGACACCCTTCGGCAAGCTGCTGTTCTCCACCGACGGCTACGGCCTGCCCGAGTTGCACCTGGTCGGCGCGGCCCAGTTCCGGCACGGCCTGGGCACCCTGCTGGACGCCTGGCGGGCGGACGGCGCCTGCTCGGCGTCCGACGCCCAGCTGCTGGCCCGCCGGGTCGCGGCCGACAACGCCCGGCGGCTGTACGGCCTCTGAGGCTGAACCGCTCGACCACCCGTCATCACCCTTTCGGCCGACCGGTATCACCGGTCCGGCCGGTCATCCCCCCGCCGCCACCCCGGTCCGGCCGGCCATCCCCCGCCGTCGTCCCCGCCCGTGCCGTCCGCCACCACCCACCGGCCGCCCGCCACCGTCCCTGCCGTTCGGCGGGGGCCGAATCCGGCGGTTCGGGCAGTGGACCCGTCGTCCGGTGGGGGTCCTCGTAACGCGGTTGTCCGCCCCTTGGAGTGCCTGCCAGACTGGGCCTCCCTCACGCCTTCGCGAAACCGACACGCCCAAAGCCCGTCACCCGGCCGGTCCGGGTGGCTGACTGTGCGTCGAAACCGCGCGACCTGCGGAGTCTTGGCTTCCGGAGGTGGCTGAAGTGTGTCGATTAGATGACTACCTCTTGCGGATTGCAACGCTTGTTCACTAGCGTCCCGATCATTCCAATGCACCTGCCAACCGCAGCTGCATGAAGACTCGGGAGGGCCAACCCCTATGAGAGTTCCTCGGATCAGCCGGACCCGGTATGCGGCGGTGGGCCTCGCCCTCGCCACCGCTGGCGCCCTCGCGCTGCCGACCGGCACCGCCGTCGCGGCCACCGGGAACAGCGCCGAGACGACGACCGGGCCGCTGCTCAGCTACGTCGTCAACACCAAGGCCAACCACGGCCAGGTGCAGAAGGTCGAGAAGGCGGTCACCGCCCTCGGCGGCACCGTGGTCTACTCGTACGAGCAGATCGGCGTCGTGATCGCGCGTTCGACCGACCCCCAGTTCGCGGCCAAGCTGCGGACCGCCAAGGGTGTCGAGTCGGTCGGCGCCAGCCGGACCAAGGGCATCACCGCCGCCGACTCGCAGAAGGCCGAGGTCGCCGCCGAGCCGACCGCCGCGCCCGCGCCCGGTGCGGAGCCGTACGAGGCCAACCAGTGGGACATGCGTCAGATCGGTGCCGACAAGGCGCACAAGCTGTCGCTCGGCAGCAACAAGGTCACCGTCGGCGTCCTGGACTCCGGCATCGAGGCGACCCACGAGGACCTGGCGGCCAACGTCGACGCCTCGCAGTCCGTCTCCTGCATCGACGGTGGCAAGCCGAACACCGACTGGCAGGCCTGGCAGCCGACCACCAGCGACCACGGCACCCACGTCGCCGGCACCATCGCCGCCGCCAGGAACGGCAAGGGCGTCGCGGGCGTGGCCCCGAACGTCAAGCTGGCCGCGGTCAAGGTCGTCGACGACGGTGGCTTCATCTACCCGGAGTACGCCATCTGTGGCTTCGTCTGGGCCGGTGAGCACAAGTTCAAGGTGACCAACAACAGCTACTACGTCGACCCGTGGATGTTCAACTGCAAGAACGACCTCGACCAGGCGGCGATCACCACCGCCGTCCGTCGTGCGGTCGAGTTCTCGCAGCGCAAGGGCGTCCTGAACGTCGCCGCGGCGGGCAACGAGAACATCGACCTCGCCCACAAGACGGTCGACGTCAGCAGCCCGGACGACACCACCCCGGCCGAGCGCCCGATCACCAACGACTGCCTGTCGCTGCCGACCGAGCTGCCGGGTGTCATCGTGACCACCTCCGTGGGTGTGAACGGTGAGAAGGCGTACTACTCCAGCTACGGCAAGGGTGTGGCCACCGTCGCCGCGCCGGGTGGTGACCGCCGTTACCAGATCCCGAACACCCCGGACCAGAACGGCCGCGTGCTGGCCACCATCACGGGCAACAAGTACGGCTACATGCAGGGCACCTCGATGGCCGCCCCGCACACCACCGGTGTGGTGGCGCTGCTCGCCAGCACCCACCCGTGGGCCAACGCCGACGAGCTGACCGAGCTGCTCACCAACCAGGCCGAGTCGCACGGCTGCCCGGCGGGCCCGTTCAACCCGGGTGGCGCGGGCGAGTGGAAGGCCACCTGTGAGGGCGGCGTGAACGACAACGGCTTCTACGGCGCGGGCATCATCAACGCCGAGAAGGCCGTGCAGTGGTGGCTCTGAGCCCCGGGGCCGTCGAGCCGCCGGGCGTCTGAGCGGCTGGGCGTCCGAGCGGCTGGGCATCTGAGCCGCTGAGCTCGTGAGCTGCTGAAACGCCGGAACGGAGTGGGGAGCGGGACTCAGGTCCCGCTCCCCACTCCGTTTTGAGTACCGGTACTCAGGCCCCGGCCCGCAGGTGCCGACACCATGGTGCCCGCACCCCGCAGCACCCCCGCGCACCCGTACGGCGCACCCCCACAGCACCCCCCGCAGCACGAACGAGGAGACCCGGCCATGACGCAGCAGAGCTTCACCGGATGGCAGCCGCAGCAGCCGGTGGCGGAGCGCCGCCGGCCGGGCGGCCCGGTCTGGGCCTGGGCGCTGCTCGGCCTCGCCCTGCTGCTGCCCTCCGTCCTGATGCTGCTGGACTTCTGGGCCATCGCCCTGGTCGGCGGGATCATGTCGCTGGCCGCGGGCAGCGGCGCGGGCCCGGTGCTCGGCGGGGTGCTGCTGCTGGCGGCCGGTCCGCTGGCCGGGCTGGCGGTGGCCGCCTCCGCGCTGCTCTCCCCGCAGGTGCGCCGACTGGAGCGGGCCGCGCTGTTCGCCCTGCTCAGCTTCGGCCTGCTGGTCGGCACCTCGATCGAGTACTTCGGCTGGATCCGCCCCGCCCTGGGCTGAGACCCACCGCCCCGCGTGGACCTGCGCGCCGCCGCCGGGGCGGCCGGCCTCAGGAGGACCCGAAGTGCTGCCCCCACTCGGTCTCCACCGAGGGCTTGCCGTGCAGGTCCGGCACCTCCTGGAGCCAGGCGGGGCGCCCGGCCCGGGTGCGGGCGGCGCGGCGGGCCTCGGCCTCGCGCAGCTGGTCCGGCGTGGCGAAGCCCTCGGGCAGCCACTGCTCCGAGAGCACCACCCGGGCGGCCAGGTGGTCGACGTACGCGCGGCGCAGCGCGTCCACCGAGTCGAAGCCGGGTTCGTCGCGCAGCCACTCGTCGGGGACGAGCGCCAGCACCTCCTCCAGCAGGTCGACGGTGACCCGCGGGCCGAGGTCCTCGTCGGCGAGCCGGACGTCCGGGGTGTAGCCGCCGAGGGCGTGGGCGCTGAAGTCGTAGCGGTTGCCGACCGCGGCCCCGGCGGTGGACCAGCGGTGGTGGAAGATCAGCGCGGCGCCGTTGTCGATCATCCAGAGCCTGCCGTGCCAGACCATCAGATTGGGGTTGTGCACGGTGCGGTCGACGTTGGCGGTGAGCGCGTCCAGCCAGACGATCCGGCCGGCCCGCACCGGGTCGACCGGGATGGCGCCGGGCCTGAAGTCGCGGGCGCCGGGCAGCAGGTCCATGCCGAGGTTGAGGCCGGCGCTGGCCCTGAGGATGTCCTGGACCTCGGCGTCCGGTTCGCCGTCGGCGATCGCCGGGTCGAAGTCGACCAGGCGCAGCTCGGGGACCGGCAGGTCCAGCCGGCGGGCGAGTTCGCCGACGATCACTTCGGCCACCAGCGCCTTGCGCCCCTGGGCGGCGCCGCTGAACTTGACCACATAGGTGCCCAGGTCGTCCGTCTCGACGACGCCGGGTACCGAGCCGCCGGCCCGCAACGGGTCGACGTAGCGCACTGCTGTCACCTGATCGAGCACACCGGCCACCATAGCCCGACACCCCGGTCCGACCGCGAACGGATTTCCGGTGCCCCCGGTACGGCGCCCGCCGGGCCGCCCCCGCCCGTCCCCGCCCGCCCTCCGGCTGTCGCCGCGCGGCTCCTGTGGTTGGCTTGCCGGTGAAACCACGGTCCGTACGAAAGAGAGCAAGGTCATGGGACAGGTGCTGGCCACCACGTCGCGCGAGTACGATGCCACCCCCGAGCGGGTGTACGAGGCGCTCGCCGACTACCAGGTGACCCGTCCGAAGCTGCTGCCCGGGCAGTACAGCGAGTACGAGGTGCGGGCGGGCGGCACCGGCGCCGGCACCCAGGTGCACTGGAAGCTCCAGGCCACCGAGAAGCGGGTCCGGGACTGCCTGTTCACCGTCTCGGCGCCCAGCCCGGACCAGCTGGTGGAGAAGGACGCCAACTCCTCCATGGTCATCACCTGGACGGTCTCGGCGGTCGGCGAGGGCAGGTCCCGGGCCACCGTCTCGGCCACCTGGCAGGGCGCGGGCGGCATCGGCGGCTTCTTCGAGCGCACCTTCGCCCCGAAGGGCCTCAACCGCATCCACGATGAGGTGCTCTCCCGCCTCGCCGACGAGGTCCGCTGACCCCGGCGGCCGCCTGACCCGGCGGTCCGCCGACCCCGACCCCGCCGACCCCGACCCCGGCGACCCCCGGCTCCCCGACCCCGGCGGCCCCCACCCCGCGGTCCCGCCGACCCGCGCCCCCTGAGCGCCCCCGCGGCAGGCGCGGACGTTCGACTCCCCGCACACCCGTACGGCACGCCCGGTGCCGTACGGGTGGACGGCCGCCGCCCGCGGGTGACACGGCCGGTCCGCACCGCGGCGCCACCCTAGGCTCGCCGCCGTGCGTCTGACGATCCTTCACGTTTCCCAGCCCGTCGACGGCGGAGTCGCCCGCGTGGTCGTCGACCTCGTCCGGGGCCAGCGCGAGGCCGGCCACCGGGTGCTGGTCGCCTGCCCGCGGGACGGCCGGCTGGCCGGCGAGGCGACCGCCGCCGGGGCGCTGGTCCGGGACTGGCCTGCCCGCCGGTCGCCCGGCCCGGCCACTGCGGGCGAGGCCTGGCGGTTGCGCCGGATCGTCCGGGAGGCCGCCCCGGACGTGCTCCATCTGCACAGCGCCAAGGCCGGGTTGGCCGGCCGGCTGGCCGTCCGGGGTGCGGTGCCGACCGTCTTCCAGCCGCACGCCTGGTCCTTCGCCGCCGTGGAGGGCGCGCTGGCCGCCGCCACGCTGTGCTGGGAGCGCCACGCCGCCCGCTGGTCGCACCGGCTGCTGTGCGTCAGCGCCCGGGAGCGGGCGGACGGCGAGGCGGCGGGCATCGGCGCCGACTGGGCGGTGGTGCCCAACGGCGTGGACGTGCGCCACCACGCGCCCGCCGAGCGCCGGGCCGCCCGGATCGGGCTCGGCCTGGACCCGGACGCCCCGCTGGCGGTCTGCGTGGGCCGGCTCTGCCGCCAGAAGGGCCAGGACGTGCTGCTCGCCGCCTGGCCCGGGGTGCTGCGCCGGTTGCCCGCGGCCCGGCTGGCCCTGGTGGGCGGCGGTCCGGACGCGGCGGCGCTGGCGCAGGCCGTACGGGGGGCGGCCGAGCCGTCGAGCGTCCGGCTGGCCGGGGACGTGGCGGACCCGCGGCCGTGGCTGGCGGCGGCCGATCTGGTGGTGCTGCCCTCGCGCTGGGAGGGCATGGCGCTGGCGCCGTTGGAGGCGATGGCGGCCGGCCGGTCCGTCCTGCTGACCGATGTGCCGGGTGCGCGGGAATGCCTTCCGCCGGCCGAGCGGACTTCCGCCGTGGTGCCGCCGGAGGACGCGGGTGCGCTGGCCGCCCGGATCTCGGAGGCGTTGTCGGATCCGATCGAGTGCGATCGACGGGGGGCGCGGTGCCGTGAGCACGTCCTGGCGCACCACGATGTGCGATCGGTGGTCGAACGGGTGGACGCGCTGTACCAGGGGCTGGCGGCGGCCCGGCGGCGCGGCACCCGTGTCCCTGAGCCGATCTGATCGTTTCACAGGCCGTGAATGCCTGTCGTTTCCGGCGCTGTCGTATTCGCACACCTCAACCGAATAGGACGAGGCTCAAGTCGGAAATTCCTACTAATGGGTGGCTGGAATGAAAAGGCAAGTCGACTTCCAGCATTCGACCCGGTGCTCGGCATTGTCTGATTTTGCCTGCTTCGATTTGATTTCGCTCCGGGAATTCCGGCGAAAGTCGAACGTCGCCAGTGGTGGCAGGCGCTGTCAGGACCGCGCCCACCGGGCCGGGACGGGCGCTCCGGGAGACCCGGTGCCGGGACGCCGTCACCCCGGGCACGCAGCAGGGGAGTTCGTGCGCTGATGACCATTGACCACGGGAGCGTGCCACGATCGGGCCGGCCCCTGTCCGAGCCCCGCCGGCCCACCACCGGCCTCCTGGACCGCCCCGCCAGGACGGCCAACAGCCGGATCCCGATGCCGATCGGCCGTCACCGCCGCCCGGTCCGGGCCCGCTTCGCCCTCCCGGCCGCCCTCGTCACCGTCGACGTGCTCGCCCTCTGCGCCGCCACCGCGATCGCCAACCGCGTCGCCGACCCGGCGCCCGCACCGGCGCTGGGCCCCGCCCTGCGGCTCACCCCGCTGCTCGGCGTCACCGCCCTGCTCCCGCTGCTGCTCCTGCTCAACCTGGCCGGCGGCCTCTACCGCACCCGGCTCACCCTCTCCGTCCTGGACGAACTGCCCGCCCTCACCGCCCGCGCCGTGGTCGCCGCCGCCTTCGCCGTCACCCTGGCCGGCTGCCTGGCCGGACGCTGGCCGGACTGCGGCCCGGCCACCCCGGCCCGGCTCACCGCCCTGCTGGCCGGCCAGCTGCTGCTGGTGGTCTGCGGCCGCGCGCTGGCGTACCACCTGGTCCGCCGGGTCCGCCGCAGCCGTCCCAGCCCGGTCCTGGTGCTCGGAGCCGGACGCCTCGGCCGCCGGGTCGCCGCCGCCCTCGCCGAACGCCGCGAGTACGGCATGCGCCCGGTCGGCTTCCTGGACGCGGCCCCGCCGCTGCTGATCGGCGACACCGACCTGCCGGTCCTCGGCGGGCGCGAGGTGCTGGAGCGGGAGGTCCGCCGCCACCGGGTCCACCACGTGGTCGCCACCGCCGGCGCCGCCGACGAGTCCGACACCGCCGCCACCCTGCGCGACGCCGCCCGGCTCGGCTGCCAGGTCTGGCTGGTGCCCGCGCTGCGCGAGTTCGGCTCGCTGGACGCCACCCGCCGGGCAGGCGGCGGCGACCACCTGTGGGGGTTCCCCTGCCTGCGGGTCGGCGGCCCCGCGGTGCGCCGCCCGGGCTGGGCCGCCAAGCGCGCCCTGGACGTCACCGCCGCCGGCCTCGGACTGGTCCTGCTCTCCCCGGTGCTCGCGCTGTGCGCGCTCGCCGTCCGCTTCGACACCGGTCCCGGCGTGCTCTTCCGCCAGCAGCGCACCGGGCTGGACGGCCGGGTCTTCACCGTCCTGAAGTTCCGCACCCTGCGCCCCAGCAACGAGCACGAGTCCGCCACCCGCTGGAACATCTCCCAGGACCACCGGATGGGCACCGTCGGCAGGCTGCTGCGCCGCAGCTCCCTGGACGAGCTGCCGCAGCTGTGGAACATCCTGCGCGGCGACATGAGCCTGGTCGGCCCGCGCCCCGAACGCCCCTACTTCGTCATGCGGTTCGGCCAGACCCACCCCGAGTACGCCGACCGCCACCGGGTGCCCGTCGGCCTCACCGGCCTCGCCCAGGTCAACGGCCTGCGCGGGGACACCTCCATCGAGGACCGCGCCCGCTTCGACAACCGCTACATCGAGAGCTGGAGCCTCTGGCAGGACATCAAGATCCTGTTCCGCACCGCGGCCCTGATGCTCCATCCGGACGGGAGCTGACCCAGCGTGGCCCTCACCCACACCGCCCGCCCCGCCCCGCGCACGTCATCCGCGAACGGCCGCCCGGGCACGCCCGTCACCCCCGCCGGCCCCGCCCGGACCGTCCCGGCCACCCCCGCCCGGACCGTCCCGGGCACGCTCCGCGCCCTGGCCGCCCGGCGCAGCACCCTCGCCGCCGCGACCGTCCTGCTGGTCTGCGTGCCCACCGGCGAGAAGGACGTCACCGCCGCCGTCCACGTCACCGCCGCCGACCTCGCCTCGCTCGTCCTGGTCGCGCTCACCGCCCTGGACCTGCTGCGCGGCCGCGCCCCCGCCGTCGGCCGGGCCACCGCGGTGCTGCTCGGCGGGATCGTGACCGCCGCCGCCGTCGCCACGGTCGGCTCGATCGACCCGGCCACCAGCCTCACCGGCTTCGTCCGGCTGAGCCAGGTGTTCGTGCTGGTGCCCGCCGCCGTGCTCTGCGCCCTGCGCGACCGCACCGACCAGCGGCTGGTGCTCGGTTCCTTCGTCGCCGCCGGGCTCGTCCAGGGCGTGGTCGGCACCCACCAGTACCTCACCGGCACCGGCGCCTCCTACCGGGGGGAGCCGATCCGGGCCGTCGGCACCTTCGGCGCGCTGGACGTGATGGCGATGTCCGCCGTGGTCAGCTACGGCCTGCTCGCCGCCCTCGCCCTCGGGCTCGCCGAGCGCCGCCCCGGCGGCTCCCCGCGGCTGCGCCGGGCGATGTTCGCCACCGCCGCCTTCCTCGCCGTCCCGCTCGCGCTCTCCTTCAGCCGCGGCAGCTGGATCGCCACCGGCGCCGCCGCCACCGTCCTGCTGCTGCGCGCCGACGCCCGGCTCGCGGTGCGCGGCGCGGTCCTCGCGCTGGCCGCCGCCGTCGTCCTGGTCGGCGGCCTCGGCCTCGGCGCCTCCGTCGTCGCCGACCGGCTCGGCACGATCGGCTCGGTCTCCGCCGCCCCCGACCAGTCCGTCTCCGACCGCTACGACCTGTGGGCCACCGCCGGTCGCATCTGGCAGGACCACCCGGTCAGCGGCGCCGGCCCCAAGGCCTTCCAGCAACTGCGCGACAGCCACGCCCCGCTGCGGCTCTCCTCCGGCAGCGACGCCGCCGACGCCACCATCGGCTTCCAGCGTGAACCCCTGCTGTCCCCGCACAACATGTACTTCCTGGTGCTCAGCGAGCAGGGCCTGATCGGCATCGTCGCGTACGCCGCGCTCTTCCTCGGCCTGCTGCTGCGCTGCCTGCGCCGCGCGAGCGGCACCGGACCCGCCGCCCTCGCCCTGCTGGTCTGGGTGCTGGTCGACTTCCTGTACGCCGACATCGGCGGCACCACCACGGTGCTCACCTCCGTCGTCCTCGGCCTCGCCGCCCGCACCGCCGCGGGGCGGCCGTGGTGAGCACCGAGCCGGGCACCCTGGCGATCCCCGCCGCCCGTCCCGCCGCGCCCCGGCGCGGCTTCCTCGCCAGGGCCTTCGGCGTCACCGCCGTCCTCAGCGCGGCCGGCTCCGTCCTCGGCCTGCTGCGCGACCTGCTGCTGGCCCGCTACTTCGGCGCCGACCAGGGCACCGACGCCTTCCTGGTCGCCTGGACCGTCCCGGAGACCGCCGCGCCGCTGCTGATCGAGGACGCGATGTCCTTCCTGATGGTGCCGGCCTTCGCCCTGGCCCTGGTGCTGCGCGAGGAGAACCCGCACGGCCCCGACCCGGTCCGCCAGCTGGTCCGCGCCACCCTGCCCTGGCTGCTGCTGGCGCTCAGCACCCTCTCGCTGCTCGCCGCCCTGGGCGCCCCCCGACTGGTCGACCTGCTCGCCCCCGGCCTGGCCGACCCCGCACTCGCCGTCACCTGCACCCGGATCACCGCGATCACCGTGCTCCCGTTCGGCGTGGCCGGCTACCTCGCGGCCGCGCTGCGCGCCCACCACGACTTCACCGCCGCGGCCGGCATCTACGTCGTGTACAACGTCGGCATCCTCGCCGTGCTGCTCAGCTGCCACGCGCTGTGGGGCGTGCGGTCGGCGGCGATCGGGGTGGCCCTCGGCAGCCTGCTGATGGCCGGGCTGCTGGTCGTCCCGTTCACCCGCCGGCTGAGGGCCGGGCGGCCCGCCCGCGGGTGGCGCCCGCGCAGCGCGGACACCCTGGTGCTGATCCCGCTGGCGCTGCTGCCGGTGGCCGCGTTCACCCTCACCCGGCAGGCCCAGGTGTTCGTCGAGCGCTACCTCGGCTCGGGACTGCCCCCCGGTACCATCTCGCACCTCAACTACGCGGCCAAGGTCTCCCAGCTCGCCATGACGGCCGGCATCCTGATCTGCACGGTGACCTTCCCGCTGGTGGCCCGCGCGCTGGCGGCCGGTGACCTCGCGGCCGCCCGCGACCGGGTGGAGAAGGACCTCGGCCAGGCCGCCGCCGTCGTGCTGCTCGGCACCGCCTTCCTGCTGGCCTGCGCCCCCTCGGTGGTCGCGCTGCTCTTCGAGCGCGGCGCCTTCGGCCCCCGCGACACCGCCGCCACCGCCGCCGTCATCCGGGTCTACAGTTTCGGTGTCCCCGCGCAGGCGCTGATCGGCGTGATGATCCGCCCGTACTTCTCGCTGCGCCCGGTGGTCCGCCGCGCGGGCGAGCCGGACTCCGGGGGCGGACGCCGGCTGCTCGACTGGTACCCGGTCGGCGCGATGCTGCTGGGCCTGGCCGTCACCGTCGGCACCGGGGTGCTCGCCACCCCGCGCCTCGGCGCCCTGGGACTCGCCGCCGGCAACGCCGCCGGCATCACCACCACCGCCGCGCTGCTGCTGCGCGGCCTGGTGCTGCGCGGCATCCCGCTGCGCCTGCCCCTGGTGCTCGGCGGCCACGCCCGGCTGCTGGCCGCCGCCGCCGGCGCCGCGCTGCTCGGCGCCCCGGCCGCCGCGCTCTTTGCCGACCCCCTGCTGTCGACCGTGCTCGGAGGTCTCACCGTGACACTGGCCTTCGCCGTCCTGGGCACCGCCGTCGGTGCCCGTGAGGTGCGCGGTCCGGTCCTCGCCGCCCTCCGGGCACTGTCCCCGCCCTCCGCTGCCGATGAAGGGAAGCCTCCCCATGGACGCTGAACGGGTCTCCGTCCGCGCGGTCCTGTCGGGCGTACGCCGCTCCGTCGCCCCGACGGCGGCCGGACCGCACGCCGACGCGCCGCGCGCCACCCGCCATCCCGCCCGCGTGCACCTGCCGCACGGCAGCCCGTCCGGCCGTCCGCTGCCGGGGCCCGGCACGGGCGCCTCGCCGTGGATCCTGATGTACCACTCGGTCGCCGTCGAGGAGTCCGACCCGTACCGGCTGACGGTCAGCCCCGAGCGGTTCGCCGACCAGATGGCCTGGCTGCACCGCCGCGGCCGGCGCGGGGTCTCGGTGCGCGAGCTGATGCGGGCCCGCGCGGCCGGGCGGGACGCCAAGCTGGTCGGCCTGACCTTCGACGACGGGTACGCGGACTTCGCCCGCCACGCCGTGCCGATCCTGCGCGAGTACGGCTTCACCGCCACCACCTACGTGGTCGCCGACCTGCTCGGCCGGTCCAACGACTGGGACCCCGAGGGCCCCCGCAAGCAGCTGCTCACCGTCCAGCAGGTCACCGAACTCGCCGCCGCCGGCTGGGAGATCGGCTCGCACGGGCTCGGCCACCGGGCGCTGCCCGGCCTGCCCGCCGACGTCCTCGCCGCCCAGACCCGGGAGAGCCGCCGCGTGCTGGAGGAGGTGGTCGGCGGACCGGTCACCGGCTTCTGCTACCCGTACGGTGCCGTCGACCTGCCCGCCACCCTGGCCGTGCGCGACGCCGGCTACGACCACGCCTGCGCCATCGCGCACTCCCCGCTCATCGGCCGCTTCGCGCTGCCCCGCTGCTACGTGGGCGAGAGCGACGGCGCCTGGCGGCTGCGCGCCAAGCACGGCCGGCACCGGCTGCGCGACACCGTCACCGAGCTGCGCCTCGCCCGCGAGGAGCACCGCCGGTGAAGGTGCTGCACATCGTCACCGGCCTGGCCTCCGGCGGGGCCGAACGCCAGCTCCAGCTGCTGCTGCGGCACCTGCCGGCCCACCAGCGCTGCGAGGTGGCCGCGCTGACCAACCCCGGCACGGTGGCCGCCGCGCTGCGCGCCGACGGGGTGCCGGTCCACCACCTCGCCATGCGCGGCAACCGCGACCTCGGCGCGCTGCCCCGGCTGACCCGGCTGGTGCGCGCCGGCGGCTACGACCTGGTGCACACCCACCTCTACCGGGCCGGCCTGTACGGACGGCTGGCGGCCCGGCTCGCCGGCGTCCGGGTGGTGGTGGCCACCGAGCACTCGCTGCACCCCGGGGTGATCGAGGGCCGGCCGGTCACCCGCGGCGTCAAGGGCCTCTACCTGGCCGCCGAACGGCTCGGCACCACCACGGTCGCGGTCTCCCGCCAGGTCGCCCAGACCCTGCACTCCTGGGGCGTGCCGCCGGCCCGGGTCGAGCTGATCCCCAACGGCATCGACGCCGCCCGCCACGCCCGGCCGGACGCCGACCGGGCCGCCGTGCGGCGCCGGCTGCGCGCCGAACTCGGCCTGCCGCAGGACGGCTGGGTGATCGGCGGGGTCGGCCGGCTGGTCCCCGGCAAGCGCTTCGAGGTGCTGGTGGAGGCGCTGGCCCGGCTGGACGCCGACGCCCGCCTGGTGCTGGTCGGCGAGGGCCCCGGGCGCGCCGCCCTGGAGCGCCGGGCCGCCGAACTCGGAGTCCGGGGGCGCCTGCTGCTCACCGGCGAGCGCGACGACGTCCCCGACCTGCTCACCGCCCTGGACGTGCTGGCCGCCCCCTCCACCGAGGAGACCTTCGGCCTCGGCGTCCTGGAGGGCCTGGCCGCCGGACTGCCCGTACGGCACAGCGCCTGCCCCGCCCTCGACGAACTGCCGCCCACCGCCGCCCCGCAGGCCCGTCGGATCCCCTCCGACCCGGCCGCCTACGCCTCGGCGCTGCGCGACCTGCGCCGGCTGCCCGAGCTCGGCGCGGCACCGCTGCCCCGGCCCCCCGCGGTCGGCCACTACGACATCGTGCGGGTGGCCGCCGCCCTGGGGGCGCTCTACGACCGGCTGGCACCCGCTTGAGCCCGTCCGCCGGCCCCACCGCCCGACCTCCCACCGCCCGACCCCCCTCCGCTCAGCCCAGTCCAGCCCCGCCGCGCCCGGCCCGGCGCCGTCGTCACGCCCAAGGAGCCCCGCATGTCCGAACTGCGCCGAAGCGCCCGTACGCTGGCCCGCCGCTGGTGGCCGGTGGCCCTGGCGGTACCGCTGGGCGCCGCGGCCGGCGCCGGCTACGCGGCCGTCGCGCCCCCGGTTTACGCCGCCAACTCCTACGTGGTCGTGGTGCCGCAGAACCCGGGGGAGAGCATGACCGCCGTCAACTTCGCCCAGGCGTACGGCCGGCTGGCCGGCCAGCCGCAGGTGCTCGCGGTCGCCGCCGCCGAGACCGGCCGCACCACCGCCGCGCTCGCCGCCCTGGTGCACGGCACCACCTCCCCGGACGCCCCGATGATCGAGATCACCGGCACCGGCCCGCGGCCCGAGGAGGCGGTCGGCTCCGCCGACGCGGTCGCCCGCTCCCTGGTCGCCTTCGCCAACACCAGCAGCCGGGAGACCGGCGTCCGGCTGGTGCCGCTCGCCCCGGCCGCCGAACCCGACCGGCCCGCCACCCCCTCCGCCCAGCTGGACGTCGCGGTCGGCGGCGCGGCCGGCCTGCTGCTCGGCGCGCTGGTGATGATGACCCGCCGCCGCGCCACCGGTCCCGCCGCCGCGGCCGAGGCCCCCGTGACGCCCGCCGGCCCGGCCCCCGACGGGCCCACCGCCCCGCGCCCGCGTGCCGCCGGCACCGCGGCCGGGGAGCGCGCCACCGCCGACGGCGCCACCGCCGACGGCACCCCCACCGAGGGCACCGCCAAGTCCCGGGCGACGGCCGGGAGCCCGCGGTGAGCACCGACCTCGCGGCGCCCGGCCTGCCCGCCCGGTCCGGCGCCGCCCGCTGGACCACCGAGCTGCGCCGCGACGACCGGGCCCTCGACGAGCTCGCCGAGGAGTGGGACGACCTGGCCGCCCGCTGCCGCACCGCCACCTTCTTCCAGGCGGCCGCCTGGCAGCGCTCCTGGTGGCGCCAGTACGGCCGGCCCGGCGGCCTGCTGGTGGTGCTGGTGCGCCGGGACGGCCGGCTGGTCGGGGCCGGCGCGTTCCGGCGCCGGGGCGGTCCGCTGGGCGGGCTGACCGGGCTCGGTGACGGCCTGATCGACTTCACCGACGTCCTGCTGGACGACGAGCACGCCGACCGGGCCGCCGCCGAGTTCGCCGCCGCGCTGCCGCTCGGCCGGCCCTGGCACGCGCTGGAGCTGCGCGAGGTCCACCCGGACGCGGCGGTGCAGCGGGTGTTCGCCTGCTGGCCGGGCAGCCGGCGCCGGTTCACCGACTCGCTCTGCCAGTACCTGCCGGCCGTCCCGGTCGAGGAACTGCTCGGCCGGATGAGCGGCCGGACCGCCCAGCGCAGCCGGGTGAAGCTGCGCCGGATCGCCCGGGCCGGGGTGGAGGTCCGGCGGACCGCGCCCGAGGACGTGCCCGAGGCGGTGGCGGGCCTGCTGCGGCTGCACCTCCTGCAGTGGCAGGAGCGCGGGGTGACCGGTGAGCACGGCACCGAGCGGTTCGCCCGCCATCTGGTCGAGTCCACCACCGGGCTGGTGGCCACCGGGCGGGCCGCCGTCCACGAGTTCCGGCTGGACGGCGAGCTGGTGGCGGTCAACCTGCTGCTGCTCTGCCCGTCCTGGGCCGGCCTCTACCTGTACGGCGCGCACCCCGGGCTGCGGGAGCGGCTGGACATCGCCGGGCTGCTGTTCGGCGCCGCGCTGGACGAGACCATCGGGGCGGGGATCCCGGTGATAAGCCTGCTGCGCGGTCAGGAGCCGTACAAGCAGCGCTGGCGGCCCGACCGGCGGCACAACGAGCGGCTGCTGCTGGGCCCGCGCGGGTTCGCCCCGGCGGCCGGCGTCCTGGCCTGCGCGGTCCGGGCCCGGCGGGCGGCGGCGCACGTGCTGAACAGCCGCCTGCCGAGGGTCAAGGAGGCGCTACTGGCCCGCCGGCGCGCCTGAGCCGGCCGCGGTCGGCGCCGGGGCAGACGGCGCGGGAGCGGACGGCGCCGGGGCAGACGGCGCGGGAGGGGACGGGGAGGGGACGGCGGTGGGCGCCGCCCCCTTGGAACCCGTCATCAGCAGCTTGAACCGGGCGCTGGAGCGCGGGTTGCGGTCGCACTGGAAGAAGCCGTGCGGGCAGTAGTCGGTCACCGTCTGGTACGCGACGTCATGGGTGCGGATCCACTCCACCATCCGCTGCACGAACTCCGGGTTGTCCCCGTTGCGGAACAGCCCCCACTCCGGGTACGAGACCGGCTTGCCGCGCCTGGCCGCGAACTCGACCTGGTCCTGCAGCCCGTACGGCTCGGTGACGTACTGGTCGAAGGTGCCGCCGGCCGGCTGGTCGTAGCTGTCCATGCCGATGATGTCGACCACGTCGTCGCCGGGGTAGCACCGGGTCCAGGGGACGGCGTCCAGGCCCCGGTTGGGGGCGAAGTCGAAGCGGAAGCGCTGCCCCGGCACCGAGCGCATCACCCCGACGATCCGCCGCCAGTAGGCCTTCCACGCGGTCGGGTCGGGCTTGCAGCGGTGGGTGTAGGTGACGCCGTTCATCTCCCAGCCGAGGGTGAGCACGGTGTCGGCGCCGCCCAGCGCGACCAGCCGGCGGGCGAGCTTCAGGAAGTGCCGGTCGAAGTCGCCGCGGGCGCCCTGGGCGAGCAGTTCGGCGACCTGGCCGTCCGGCACGTCCGCCTCGTTGGGCACCAGCATCGGCACGCCCAGCACCAGCGTGCGGCCGGGGTCGGCGAGCCGCCACTGCGACCACAGGCCGAGCACCACCGGGTCGCCCTCGATGTCCGCCCAGCCGTTGCCGGCCAGATAGGTGTGGCCCACCTGGAGGTTGGCGTCGCCGAGCCAGCGGGAGTAGTGGCCGATCTGCGGGATGTAGCGGTCCCAGGAGCCGACGAAGGCGCCGAACGGCGGCTCGTGCCGGGGCCGTTGGACGGCCGGCCGGGGCGCGGCGCCGCGCGGCCGGATGTCGTCGGAGGACGGGGAGTGCCGGTCGGCCCCGTCGAGCGGTGTGCCGGCCGGGGCGCTCGCGGTGGTCAGCAGCAGCAGGGCGGCGGCGGCCAGGGTCAGGCGGCCGAATCGCATGGGTCTCTCCTCGGGGCGTCACCGGCCGGAGCGGGTGGCACCCCGCAGAGGCCGACAGTAGGGCCGGCGGGAGGCGTGAAAGCCGAATGTCACCCTAAAGTGGGCGTCATTCGAACGCCGTCCGGCGGGACGCCCGCGTGTATCACCTCTGTAACAGTCCTCCGGGCCTCGGGAGCCGTACTCCGGACGGCGCACCCGGCGGCCCCCCGGGCCCGACCTCGCAGGTGGGCGGGCAGGTCGCGGCGGGACCTCGGATCGGGCCGGAACGGGCCGGGCCGGGCCCGGCCGCCGAGAACTCCGGCTGACTCGCCGGGCCTGCGAAAGGTACGCTCCGCCCGTGTCCTGGAAGCCGCTGCGTGCCCTCAGCCCCCGATCGATCCTCCCTGCCCTGGCGGTCCTGCTGGTCCTCGTGGCAGGAGCGGCCGCGCACGCCAACAAGCCGGTGCCGTTCGGCGACCGGGTGGAGGGGCCGGGCGGATCGGACGCGACCCCGGTGAACGCGCAGTCCCTGGGCCCCGGCGGGCTGGACCTGCGGGTCGGCCCGGGCCTGGAGGCGTTCAGCGTCGCCAGCGGCGAGCACGTCTGGTCGTACCGCCGGGAGGGCGCCACCGCGCTGTCCCTGTCGATGGCCGGCGAGAACGCCGTGGTGCTCTGGGACGACGGCCTGGTGACCTCGGTGCGCCCGAGCGACCACCAGGTGCGCTGGCACCGCGCCGTACCGGGCCTGGCCGAGTGGCTGGCCGCCGAGGGCGAGCCGGACGCCGACCGGCGCACCGAGGAGCAGCGCAGGCAGCTGGCGACGGAGCGGGCCCGGCAGGCCCTGCACACCGTGCCCAACAACTCGCCCTGGGTGGCCGTGGTCACCCCCGGCCTGACCATGGGCTTCCGCGACGCCGACGGTGATCTGCGTTACAACAACAAGCCGCCGGGCAACTGCCTGTTCGACCCGCAGCGCACGGTCGGCACCGAGTACGCGGTGCTGGTGCCGCGCGCGTGCACCAGCAGCGGAAGCACCGTGCCGGTCTCCGGCGGTCTGACCGGCTACCGGCTGGACTCCACCGGCTGGCAGCTCAACGCCGGCCCGGCCGTGACGCTCAAGGCGCTGGACGGCCGACGGGTGCTGATCACGGACGGCCCGATCGTCAGCCCGAAGGTCTTCGACACCCGGGCCGCCGCCCCCGAGGTGCCCTGCGGCAGCCCCTCCGAGCCCTTCGCCGCCGTCCGCCCGCAGGGCAGCTGCGTGACGGCGGTGCCCACCGGCGGCCTGCGCTAGCGGCACGGGCCGCCGGCGTGCGATAGAGGTCTCACTCGGACGCGGGCACCCGGGCTCCCGCGCGGGGGCCGGTAGACTTGCCGTCATGGCTGTTCTCTCCGGGCAATAGCGGGCGGGCCGCACCGCCGCCGAGCGGTGCGCCGATCGCCGTACGACGCCCCTCCCGCTGTCCCGGCCCTGTGCCATGTCCAGGCGCCCGCCCACGTCCCAGGAGTTTCCCCAGCCATGATTTCCGCCAACGCCCTAGAGCTGCGCGCCGGTGCCCGGATCCTGATCGAGTCCGCGAGCTTCAAGGTCGCCCCCGGCGACCGGATCGGCCTGGTCGGGCGCAACGGCGCCGGCAAGACCACGCTGACCAAGGTGCTGGCCGGCGAGGGCCTGCCGGCCGCCGGTACGGTGGTCCGCTCCGGCGAGGTCGGCTACCTCCCGCAGGACCCGCGCACCGGCGACCTCGACGTCCTCGCCAAGGACCGCATCCTCTCCGCCCGCGGCCTCGACAGCGTGCTGAGGAAGATGCGCGAGAACGAGGACCGGATGGCCAACGGCAAGGGCGCCACCCGGGACAACGCGATGAAGAAGTACGCGCGCCTGGAGACCGAGTTCCTCACCAAGGGCGGGTACGCGGCCGAGGCCGAGGCGGCCACCATCGCCGCCGCGCTGGGCCTGCCGGACCGCATCCTCGCCCAGCCGCTGCACACCCTCTCCGGTGGTCAGCGCCGCCGCGTCGAGCTGGCCCGGATCCTGTTCTCGGACTCCGACGTGCTGCTGCTCGACGAGCCCACCAACCACCTCGACGCCGACTCGATCGCCTGGCTGCGGGACTTCCTGAAGACCTACAAGGGCGGCTTCATCGTCATCTCGCACGACGTCGACCTGGTCGAGACGGTCGTCAACAAGGTCTTCTACCTGGACGCCAACCGCTCCGCCATCGACGTCTACAACATGGGCTGGAAGCAGTACCAGCAGCAGCGCGAGGACGACGAGAAGCGCCGCAAGCGCGAGCGGGCCAACGCCGAGAAGAAGGCCGCGACCCTGAACGCCCAGGCCGACAAGATGCGCGCCAAGGCGACCAAGACGGTGGCCGCGCAGAACATGGCCCGCCGCGCCGAGAAGCTGCTCTCCGGCCTGGAGCAGGTGCGCGTGAACGACAAGGTCGCCAAGCTGCGCTTCCCGGACCCGGCCCCGTGCGGCAAGACCCCGCTGACCGCGGCCGACCTGTCGAAGTCGTACGGCTCGCTGGAGATCTTCGCCGGCGTCGACCTGGCGATCGACCGGGGTTCGCGGGTCGTCGTGCTGGGCCTCAACGGCGCCGGCAAGACCACCCTGCTGCGGATGCTCGCCGGGGTGGAGCAGCCGGACACCGGTGAGGTGATCCCGGGCCACGGCCTGAAGATCGGCTACTACGCCCAGGAGCACGAGACCCTGGACCCGGAGCGCACGGTGCTGGAGAACATGCGCTCCTCGGCGCCCGACACCGACCTGGTGCAGATCCGCAAGATCCTGGGCTCGTTCCTGTTCTCCGGCGACGACGTCGACAAGCCGGCCGGCGTGCTCTCCGGCGGTGAGAAGACCCGGCTGGCCCTGGCCTCGCTGGTGGTCTCCAGCGCCAACGTGCTGCTGCTCGACGAGCCCACCAACAACCTCGACCCGGCCAGCCGCGAGGAGATCCTCGGCGCGCTGCGCGAGTTCGCCGGCGCGGTGGTGCTGGTGACCCACGACGAGGGCGCGGTCGACGCGCTCCAGCCGGAGCGGATCATCCTGCTGCCGGACGGCGTGGAGGACCTCTGGAGCCCGGCGTACGCCGATCTGGTCTCGCTCGCCTGACCGGAATGTCTGCCGCGTCGTAGACGCCGGGTCCCCTTTTCGGCCCAGAAAAACTAGTCCTTACGGCGTGTCCGGGAATCAAGAGGTCCCGCATTCCGTTTGAGGAGCTCCCGTCGGCCCGCCACCTTGTCGTGGTCGGGCCGACTGTGCTGATCAGCCAATTCGCGCCGGCGGGCGCCCCCCTCCCGGGGGCGTGCACTCTCCGTGAGCGCCCTTGTGCGCTCGGATCACCACCGAAGGACCACGCATTCGGGACATCGACCTTGTCGAATGGGTGGCCAGGAGGCTGTGGATGGGTGATCATGGGAATCTGACCGAGCAACGCTACGAGGAGGCACGGGTGGCCGAGACTCTGAAAAAGGGCAGCCGGGTGACCGGTGCCGCGCGTGAGAAGCTCGCGGCCGATCTCAAGAAGAAGTACGACTCCGGGGCGAGCATTCGCGCTCTCGCGGAGGAGACCGGTCGCTCGTACGGCTTCGTGCACCGGATGCTGAGCGAGTCCGGAGTGATCCTCCGGGGTCGCGGCGGTGCCACGCGTGGCAAGAACAAAGTCGCAGCCGGGGCCGGTTCCTGACGGTCCGTCAAGCCGAAGGGCGGATGATTCGGCGGCGAGGCGCCGATCGGTGTGACGACGGTTCGACCGTCCTCCTCCGATCCGGGCGAACCGGCCGCCGATCGTCATGTCGGAGCCCGTTTCGACGTGCACCTGCCAGCGCCGCCAGGTGACCCCTGCCGTCGCCCCGGCAAGTTTGTTACTCTCCGGTAGCCAAGCCCCTCGCCACCGGAGGTTGCTCCATGACCGCCCCCGCCACCGATCCGCAGGCCCCGAGCTGGGAGCAGGACGGCGTCCGCCTCGTCATCGAAGGCGAACTCGCCGTGGTGACTCTCTGTCAGCCCGCCCGGCGCAACGCCCAGTCGCCCGCGATGTGGCGGGCCCTCGCCGCCGCCGGCCGCGAGCTGCCGGGCGACGTCCGGGTCGTCCTGCTGCGCGCGGAGGGCCTCTCCTTCTCCGCCGGCCTGGACCGCGCGATGTTCACCCCCGAGGGCATCCCCGGGGAGCGCAACTTCCTCCAGCTGGCCGCCGCCGAGGACAAGGACCTCGACGACACCATCGCCTCCTACCAGGAGGCCTTCACCTGGTGGCGCCGCCCCGACCTGGTCACCATCGCCGCCGTCCAGGGTCACGCCGTCGGCGCCGGCTTCCAGCTGGCCCTCGGCTGCGACCTGCGCGTGGTCGCCGAGGACGTCCAGTTCTCCATGAAGGAGACCTCGCTCGGCCTCGTCCCCGATCTGGCCGGAACCAAGCCGCTCACCGACCTGGTGGGCTACGCCCGGGCGCTGGAGATCTGCGTGACCGGCCGGTGGGTCGGCGCCGAGGAGGCCGTGGCGAGCGGGCTGGCCAACCTGGCCGTTCCCGGCGACGAGCTGGACGGCGCCGCGCGCGACCTCGCCGCCGCGCTGCTGGCGGCCCCGCGCGGCGCCGTCATCGAGACCAAGGCGCTGCTCCAGGGCGCCGGCGGCCGCTCCTACGAGGAGCAGCGCTCCGCCGAACGGGCGGCGCAGGCCCGCCGCCTGCGCGACCTCGCCGGCATCGGCGACTGACCCGGCGTCCACCGCGCCACCCCGGCGCCGCACCGACGGCCCGGCTCCCCTCCAGTGGGAGCCGGGCCGTCGGCGTTCCCGTGGGCCCCGTCGCCGTTCGGCGCACCTTCCGGGGGCGGGATTCGTGGCGAAATGCCAGAGTTGGATCGATTTGCGATATAGCTTGATCCGCACGACGGGAGATGCGCCCATGACCGACACACCGACGCCCGCCACCCTGCACAAGACCCCCTCCGGAGCCACCGGCGCGAGTGCCGCCGACAGTGGCAGGCCGGCGTCCGAGCGCGGGCGCACCGCACTGGCCGTCAGCGTGGTGGAGAAGATCGCCGGCATGGCGGCCCGGGAGGTCGTCGGCATCCACGCCCTCGGCTCCGGCCTGTCCCGCACCTTCGGCGCCATGCGGGACCGGGTGCCCGGCGGCAAGGGCAGCGTCGGCCGCGGCATCAAGGCCGAGGTCGGCGAGCGGCAGACGGCCATCGACATCGCCCTGGTCGTCGAGTACGGCGTCGTCATCCCCGAACTCGCCCGCCAGGTGCGGGAGAACATCGTCGACGCGGTCGAGCGGATGACCGGTCTGGAGGTCGTCGAGGTCAACATCGCGGTCAACGACGTCCACCTGCCCGACGAGCCGGACGTCATGGAGGAGGAGGCGCCGGCCCCCGGGCAGCGCCCCAAGCTGCAGTGAGTGAGTGACCCAGAGGAGTAGCGGATGAACCTGGCCATCGTCGGCCTGGTGGTGGGAATGGCCCTGGGCTTCGCCGGCTACTTCGGCGGGTTCGCGGCCTTCCTGCTGGTGGCCGTGCTCGGCGTGGTCGGGTTCGTCATCGGTCGCCTGCTGGAGGGCGACATCGAACTCGGCGACATCAGCGACCTGCTGCGCGGCCGGGACCGGCGCAGCTGATGGCGGCCCTGGTCCCCGCGCGCCGGGAGCCCGGCGTGCGCGGCCGGCTGCGCGTCGCCGACCGCGTGTACGTCAAGATCGCGGCCCGGGCCGCCCGCGAGGCGCTCGCCGGGGCCTGGCGCGGCCACGCAGGCCGGGGTGCGGCCCCCCGGGTCTCGGTCTCCACCCCCGGCACCACGGTCGCCGTCCGGGTCGCCGTGGACCTGCCGTTCCCGGCCGATCTGGCCGTGCTCGCCCGGGCCGTCCGCGACCGGGTCACCGCCGACCTCACCGCGTTCACCGGCACCCAGGTCACCGGGGTCGCCGTCACCGTCGACCGCCTGGTGCCGGACATCGCGGGCGGCCATGACTGAGCGGCCGCCGGGCGGCGTGGCGCCCGAGGAGGGGGAGCCGACCGGGAGGGGCCCGGCGGGGGACGTCCCCGTGGCGGGTGTCCCCCTGACGAAGGCCCCCGGGGAGGAGCTCCCGGCGGCGGGCGATCCCGTGGCGGACGGTCCTTTGGCGGACGGTCCTTTGGCGGGCGGTCGGTTGCCGGGCGGTCCCGCGGAGGTGCCCCCCGCGGTGAAGGCGCCCCGGCTGCGGGCGAGCCGCGGCGTCACCGCCGCCGTGGTCGCCACCGTGACCCTGATCCTCTCCGCGGCCCTGCTGGTCGACGTGATCGCCGTCCGCACCGGCCACGCGGCCGCGCAATGGCGGGCCGAGCTCGCCGACGGACTGGCCACCCGCCCCCTCGACGACGTCTGGGTGATGATCGGCGGGTGCGCCGCCGTGGTGATCGGGATCTGGCTGCTCTGGCTGGCCGTCGCCCCCGGCCTGCGCCAGTGGGTCTCACTGCGCCCGCAGGGGTGGACCACCGCGGCCGTCGAACGGATCGGCGTCGCCACCCTGCTGTACGACCGCGCCCGCGACCTGCCCGGCATCGAGCGGATCACCATCAAGGCCGGCCGGCGCCGGGTGGCGGTGCACCTCACCGGCCCGGCCGACCCGGCCGCGGTGGAACGGCAGCTGCGCGAGGAACTGGCCCGGATCCCGCTGGTCGCCCCGCCGCGGCTGGACGTGCGGAGCGCCGGGGTCCGTACGAGGGGAGGGGCCCGGTGAGCCGGACCGTCGTCAACCGTCTGCTGATCGGCCTGGCCGGGCTGGTGGTGCTGGTCGTCGGGCTCCTGGTGGTGGCCGGCGCGTTCGACCTGTACACCCGGCTGGAGGTGGACCCGCCGGACCGGTGGCCGCTGATCTCCCCCGACCAGCCGCTGCTCAGCACGAGGAGCCGGACCCGCTGGGTGGACGAGCCCTGGTGGTGGCCCACCGTCGTCGCCGTCCTGCTGGTGCTGGCGGGCGGATCGCTCGGCTGGCTCGTCGCGCAGCTGCGGCGCCACGGCCCGTCCGCTCTGACCGTCGCGACTCCGGGGGCGCCCGGGCTGCGGCTCCGGCTGCGGGCCGGGGCGCTGGAGGAGGCGGTGGAGACCGGCACGGCCGCGCTGCCCGAGGTCGAGCGGGCGAGCGTACGACTCATCGGGCGCCCGCGCCGCCCCGGTCTGCGGGGGGCCGTCCGGCTGACCCCGGGCGGGGAGCCGGCGGTGCTGCTCACCCACTTCGAGACCGGCCCGCGCACCGACGCCCTGGCCACCCTGGGCCTGCCGGCCCTGCCCGCCGACCTCCGGATCCGGGTGGTGGCGCGCCCCGAGAAGCCGCCGGGCCGCCGGGGCCGGCGCAAGCACACCCGGGTGCGGTAGGCCCGGGCCACGCCCCTGCGGGCCGACCCGGGGCCACCGCACGGCCGCGCGGGTCAGAGGCCGCGCAGGGCGCCGCCGTCGACGGGGAGCATCACACCGGTGAGGTAGGAGGCGGCGGGGGAGAGCAGGAAGGCGGCGGCCCGGCCGAACTCCTCGGGGGTGCCGTAGCGGCCCAGCGGGATCGCGGCGCTGTGGTGGGCGCGGGCGGCCTCGGCGTCGCCGCCGAGCGCGTCGAGCTCGCGCACCCGGTCGGTGTCGATCCGGGCCGGCAGCAGCCCGACCACCCGGATGCCGCGCGGGCCGAGCTCGTCGGCGAGCGCCTTGGCGGCCATCGCGAGGCCGGGGCGCAGGCCGTTGGAGATCCCGAGGCCGGCGATCGGCTCGCGGACCGAGCCGGAGAGCACGAAGCCGATCACCCCGCCCTCGCCGAGGGCCGCGGCGGCCGTGCGGGCGATCCGCAGGGCGCCGAGGAAGACCGAGTCGAAGGCGCCGCGCCAGGCGTCCTCGGCGGTGTCCAGCACCGTGCCGGCCTGCGGGCCGCCGACGCTGATCAGCACGCCGTCGAGGCGGCCGAAGCGTTCCACGGCGGCGGCGACCAGCCGGTCGGCGGTGGCCGGATCGGCGTTGTCGGCGACCAGTCCGTGGGCCCGGTCGGGGCCGCCGAGCGCGGTGACGGTGGCGGCCACCGACTCCTCGTGCCGGCCGCTGACCAGCACCCGGGCGCCGTCGGCGGCCAACTCCCGTGCGGCGGCGAGGCCGAGGCCCCGGGTGGCGCCGGTGATCACGTACACCCTGTCCTGAAGTCCAAGATCCATGGGGCCATCCTGCCGGTCGGCGCCGGCCCCGGGGTAGTGGCCGGGGCGGGTCGGCGGTACGCCCCGGGGCGTGGCCGGAAAGTGATACGTCCTGGCCGAAAGTTGACGAATGAAGTGAACTTAGGGAACCCTACCCTTGCTTAGCCGGCCCTTATCCCCCACCACGGAGCCGTCATGTCCAAGTCCCTGCCGCTCGGCAGACCCCGGATCGTCGCCACCACGCTGGCCGTCAGCCTGATCTGGGCCACCAGCACCTGGACCGCCGGGCAGCTGCACGTCGGCCCGGCCGTGCACACCGTGGCGCTGTTCATCCACCTGGCGGCGCTGGTGGTGGGCTTCGGGGCGGTGCTGACGATCGACTACCTCGGACTGCTGTGGATGCTCGGCCGGCGCACCCTGCGCCAGGTGGTGGATTTCACCGCGCCGCTGCACGTACCGGTCTGGGGCGGCCTCGCCGGCCTGACGCTCAGCGGGGTGATGCTGGAGCCGCAGCTGTCCTCCGGGCTGACCCAGGTCAAGCTGGGCCTCGTCCTGCTGATCGCGCTCAACGGCCTGTACGCCACCACCCTGCACCGCCGGCTGGAGGAGTACGGCGACGAGCGCCCGCCGGCGGCGCTGCTGGCCCGGGGCGGGGCATCGGCGCTGGTCTCGCAGGCCGGCTGGTGGGGCGCGGTGCTGATCGGCTTCTACAACACCCAGCACTGAGGGACGCCCACGGCCGCGGGGGAGCACCCCGCACCCGGCCCCGGCGCCCGGGCATCCTCCGGGGGGAGGAGCAGCCTGCCGCGCTGGCGTTGACGTCGGCGTCAAGGTCTACCGTCGTTCCCGGCGGTGCGACGCGGCGGCACCCGGGAGAGGAGCGGGACGTGCGGATCGGAGAGCTGGCCCGGCGGGCGGGGACGACCACCCGCGCGCTGCGGTACTACGAGCAGCTGGGGCTGCTGCCCGCCCGGCGGGCCGGCAACGGCTACCGGGCGTACGGCGAGGAGGACCTGGCGCTGCTGCGGCAGATCCGCACCCTCCAGGACTTCGGCTTCGGCCTGGAGGAGACCCGGCCCTTCGTGGAATGCCTCCAGGCGGGCCACCCGGCGGGGGACTCCTGCCCGGCCTCGCTCGACGTGTACCGGCGCAAGCTCACCGAACTGGACGCGTGCATCGCGCGCCTCCAGGAGGTCCGCGACCAGGTGGGCGCCCAGCTCACCCGGGCCCAGCACGCCCGGGACGCGCTCGCCGCCGACACCGCCGCCGCGCGGCAGCCGCGCTGCGAACTGGCCGGGGCGCCGGCCGGGCCGGACGAATGAGTGTGGAGGGGACGATGACGCGGATCGCAGGGGTGGCCGAGGTCACCGACGAGAACTTCGCCGCCGAGGTGCTGGCGGCCGAGGGCCCGGTGCTGGTGGAGTTCACCGCCGACTGGTGCCCGCCGTGCCGGATGATGGTGCCGGTGCTGGCCGACATCGCGCGGGAGGAGGCGCACCGCCTGCGGGTGGTGCAGCTGGACGTGGACCGCAATCCGGAGACCCAGAGCGCGTACGGGGTGCTCTCGATGCCGACGATGATGGTCTTCCGGGACGGCCGGCCGGTGAAGTCGGTGGTCGGCGCCCGGGCCAAGGCCCGGCTGCTGCGCGAGTTCGACGACGTGCTGTAGGGCCCGCCCGTACGGGCGCCGCGCGGCCGGCCTGCGTGGTCGGGTCTGCGCGGTCAGGCCTGCGCGGGGACGGTAGCCGGGTCCGCCGGATCGACGTCCGGATCGGGGTCGGTGTCCTGCTCGGCCGCAGCGGCCTCCGCGGCGGCCGCCGCCGCGCGGTCACGGGCCTCGCGGCGGGCCAGGATCACCGCGCCGACCGGGATCAGGGCGGTGAACAGCCACCACTGGATCGCGTACGCCATGTGCGGGCCGATGGCCGAGTGGTCGGGCTCGGGCAGCAGCTCCGGCTGCTCGGCCGGGGCCGGCGTGGTGCCGGTCAGCTCCAGGTAGCCGCCGAGCACGGTGGCGCCGGTCTCCTTGGCCTGCTGCTCGGTGTTGATCAGGTTGTACTGCCGGTCCGGCAGGTTGCCGCGGTCGCGGATGCCGCTGCCCTTGGCGGTCTCGTCGGCCCGCAGCCGGCCGGTCACGGCGACCTCGCCGGCCGGCGGGGCCGGCACCGAGGGGTAGGCGATCGCGGACTCACCGGAGGCCACCCAGCCCCGGTTGACCAGGACCACGCCCCGGCCGTCGGACAGCCTCAGCGGGGTGATCACGAAGTAGCCGATCTTGTCCCCGCTGGAGTCGGTCCGCTTGCGGACCACGAACTCGTGCGCGGCGTCGTACTGCCCGGTCGCGCTCACCGCCCGCCAGGTCAGGTCCTTGGGCACCGCGAAGCCCGGGGCCGCCGACAGGGTGTCGAACGCCACCGGCTCGGCGGTCAGGGCCCGGCCGATCAGCTCGTTGCGGTCGACCCGCGCCTCGTGGCGGTGGTACTGCCAGAACCCCAGCTCGATCGTGGCTGGGATCAGCAGCAGGGCGATCAGCAGGGTGATCAGCCAGCGCCCGGAGAGCAGAAAACGGTACACATGGGCACGGTACGCCCACCTCACGCCCGGCCCGGACACCGGGGTCGCGTGGCGGGGACCGGACAGGGCCTAGGTGCCCGGGTGCGGGGCGACCTCGCGCAGCAGCTGGAGGAAGGCCTCCTCGGTGACCACCGGGGTGCCGACCTCGCGGGCCTTGCGGGCCTTGCCGCTCCAGCTGCCGGCCTCGTTGGTGACCAGCAGGCTGGTGAGCCGGCTCACCGAGGTGGCGATGTGCAGCCCGGCCTCGACCGCGCGGTCCTCCAGCACCTCGCGGTCGGTCGCGGTGTCCCCGGTGAACGCCACCCGCATGCCCTGCAGCAGCGGCTTGCCGTCCTCCCAGCGCCCCGGGTTCGGGTACGGGCAGGGCGGGCGCTTCTTGGCCTGGCGGTATGAGGAGCCGGTCCAGGAGGCGCGGGAGGGGGAGGCGGGCTCCTCCTCGCCGAGGTCGGTGACGGCCACGCAGGTCTGCAGCGGCAGCGGTACGCCCCCCAGCCGGGCCAGGTGCAGGCTGGGCCGGAACGCCTCGGCGAGCACCCGGGCGTCGTCCAGGGCGTTGTGGGCCTGCCGCTGGCGGACCCCGAAGTGGGCGGCGAGCGAGGAGAGCTTGCCGTTGGGCAGCGGCAGCCGGAGGTCCCGGGAGAGCACCATGGTGCACAGCCGCTGCTCCACCGGGGCGCGCAGCCCGGCCCGGGAGAACTCGCGGGAGATCATGTTCCAGTCGAAGAGCGCGTTGTGCGCGACCATCACGCGCCCGGCCAGCCGCTCCGAGAACTCCTCGGCGATCTGCGCGAAGGTCGGCGCGTCCGCCAGCACCTCGTGGGTCAGGCCGTGGATCCAGACCGGGCCGGGGTCACGCTCGGGGTTGACCAGCGTGTACCAGTGGTCGGTGACCTCGCCCTCGTCGTCCAGCTGGTAGACGCCGGCCGAGATGACGCGGTCCGAGCGGCCGAGGCCGGTGGTCTCGACGTCGACCACCGCGAAGCCCCCGGCGGGGTCGGCGGAGCGTGGGGCCGGGACCGGGACGGCCCACGGCGCGCCGGTCGTCGAGGGCGGGGTCGCATGCATGGTCCAACAGCTTAAGGGCCGCGCGGTCCGGCTTCGGCCGGAATGTCGCGAGTGACACCCGGGAATAGAGTGGCCGGTGGTTCGGTCGTACTTCCGGTCGGACCCGACACCCCGTACAGCCCGAAGGACGCCCCATGCGTGCCACCGTCATCCACGGCCCCCAGGACATCCGGATCGAGACCGTCCCGGACCCGGTCGTCCAGCACCCGACGGACGCCGTCGTCCGGGTGCTGAACGCCTGCATCTGCGGCAGCGACCTGTGGGCGTACCGCGGGGTGGCGGCCCGGGTGGCCGGGCAGCGGATCGGGCACGAGTTCCTCGGCGTGGTCGAGGAGACCGGCTCCGAGGTGCGCGGATTCCGCGTCGGCGACCTGGTGGTCGCGCCGTTCGTCTGGTCGGACGGTACCTGCGAGTACTGCCGCGAGGGACTGCAGACCTCCTGCCCGCACGGCGGGTTCTGGGGCCAGGTCGGCTCGGACGGCGGCCAGGGCGAGGCGGTGCGCGTCCCGTACGCGGACGGCACGCTGGTCGCGCTGCCCCGGGAGGCGGCCACCGAGGAGAAGCTGCTGCCCGGGCTGCTGGCGCTGTCGGACGTGATGGCCACCGGCCACCACGCCGCAGTCTCGGCCGGCGTCCGGGCGGGCGCCACGGTGGCCGTGGTCGGCGACGGCGCGGTGGGCCTGTGCGGGGTACTGGCCGCGCACCGGCTCGGCGCGGGCCGGATCATCGCGCTCGGCCGGCACGAGGCGCGCACCGACATCGCCCGCCGCTTCGGCGCCACCGACGTGGTCGCCGAGCGCGGCGACCAGGCGATCGAGGCGGTCAAGGAGCTGACCGGCGGTCAGGGCGCGCACGCCGTGCTGGAGGCGGTCGGCACCGAGGAGTCGATGCGTACGGCCGTCTCGATCGCCCGGGACGGCGGCGCGGTCGGCTACGTCGGCGTCCCGCACGGCGGCAGCGCCGGCGTGGACATCGGCCAGATGTTCGGCCGCAACGTCTCGCTGCGCGGCGGGGTCGCCCCGGCCCGGGCGTACATCCCCGAGCTGCTGCCGGACGTGCTCTCCGGGGCCATCGAGCCCGGCCTGGTCTTCGACCGGACGGTCACCCTGGACGGCGTGCCGGACGGGTACCGGGCGATGGACGACCGTTCGGCGCTGAAGGTGCGCATCACGTTCTGAGCCCGCAGGCCCGGGGCCGGGTGTCGGGCGCTCAGGGCTCCCCGGACGCCCAGGACGTCCAGGACGCCCGGGGAGAAGGGGCGGTGCCCGCGCGGCACCGCCCCTTCGGCGTGCCCGGCGGCGTGCGGCACGGGACGGCACGGAACGGCCCAGGACGGGAGGAAGGCGGTCGGCGGACGGGGCGACGGAAAACGGCCGGGAACGGCCGGATCCGGCCAATGGGGCGAGTGTGACGGGTGGAGTTCTGGCTGATCGCGGTCAAAAGCCCTTCCGGGTCCGCCCGTCCGCTCCTAGCATTGCGCGGCGCGCGTCCGATGTGACGCCGCTCACGTCCGCTCGTTCCCCCTGTACGACCGTACGCCGAAGGAGTGAGGAGACCCGAGTGGAACCGCCGACCGCCACCACCCCGACGGAAGTCCAGCACATCGAGGAGAGTGAGGAGTTCCGCGCGCTGCGGCGCTCCTTCCGGAACTTCGCCTTCCCGGTCACCATCGGCTTCGTCCTCTGGTACCTGCTGTACGTCCTGCTCTCCAGCTACGCCCCCGGCCTGATGGGGACCAAGGTCGCCGGGAACATCAACGTCGCCCTGGTGCTGGGACTGCTCCAGTTCGTCAGCACCTTCGCCATCGCCGCCTGGTACGCGCGCTACGCCGACCGCCGGCTCGACCCGCCCGCCGACGCGATCCGCGAGCGGTACGAGGGTGCCGTCGTCCACGCGCCCCGGGAGGCCGGCGAATGACCCCGATCGCCGACCCGGGTGCGTCCGGCGCGCCCCTCCTGCTCGCCGCCGACTCCGGCGGCCACCGCGGCCTGACCATGGTCCTGTTCGGGCTGTTCGTGCTCGCCACACTGGCCATCACGGTCTGGGCCGGCCGGCGGACCAAGGACGCCGCCGACTTCTACGCCGGCGGCCGCGGGTTCAGCGGCTTCCAGAACGGGCTCGCCATCTCCGGCGACTACATGTCCGCCGCCTCCTTCCTCGGGATCGCCGGCGTCATCGCCCTGGCCGGCTACGACGGTTTCCTCTACTCGATCGGCTTCCTGGTGGCCTGGCTGGTCGCCCTGCTGCTGGTCGCCGAGCCGCTGCGCAACTCCGGCCGCTTCACCATGGCGGACGTGCTGGCCTTCCGGATGCGTCAGCGCCCGGTGCGGACCGCCGCCGGGATCTCCACCATCGTGGTGTCGATCTTCTACCTGCTGGCCCAGATGGTCGGCGCGGGCGCCCTGGTCGCGCTGCTGCTCGGCATCAGCGGCGACGCCGCCAAGCGCTGGACCGTCGTGGCGGTCGGCGCGCTGATGGTGGTCTACGTGGTGATCGGCGGGATGAAGGGCACCACCTGGGTGCAGATCGTCAAGGCGGTGCTGCTGATCGCGGGCGCCGCGCTGATGACCGTCCTGGTGCTGGCCCGCTACGACTTCGACGTCTCCGCGCTGCTCGGAGCCGCCGCCGACGCCAGCGGCAAGGGTTCGGCCTTCCTCGAACCGGGGCTGAAGTACGGCGCCACCGCCACCAGCAAACTCGACTTCCTGAGCCTCGGTCTCGCCCTGGTGCTCGGCACCGCCGGGCTGCCGCACATCCTGGTCCGCTTCTACACCGTGCCCACCGCCAAGGCGGCGCGCACGTCCGTGCTCTGGGCGATCGGCATCATCGGCGGCTTCTACCTGATGACCCTCGCCCTCGGCTTCGGCGCGGCCGCGCTGGTCGGCTCCGGCGCGATCCGCACGAACAGCTCCTCCGGCAACACCGCCGCCCCGCAGCTGGCCGAGGAGCTCGGCGGCGGCGCGGGCACCACCGGCGGGGCGGTCCTGCTCGCGGTGATCTCCGCCATCGCCTTCGCCACCATCCTCGCCGTGGTCGCCGGTCTCACCCTCGCCTCCTCCGCCTCCTTCGCCCACGACCTGTACGCCAACGTGATCAAGCGAGGGAAGGTCAGCGAGAAGCAGGAGGTCGCCTCGGCGAAGTGGGCGGCGGTGGCGATCGGCGCGGTCTCGATCGTGCTCAGCCTCTTCGCCGGCAAGCTCAACACCGCCGCGCTGGTCGCCCTCGCCTTCGCGGTGGCCGCCTCCGCCAACCTGCCGACCCTGCTGTACTCGCTGTTCTGGAAGCGCTTCACCACCACCGGCGCGGTCAGCTCGGTGTACGCGGGCCTGGCCTCCTCGGTGCTGCTGGTGGTGTTCTCCCCGGTGGTCTCCGGCGGCAAGGACCCGCTGGTGACCGGCGTGGACTTCCACTGGTTCCCGCTGGACAACCCGGGCCTGGTCTCCATCCCGATCGGCTTCCTGGCCGGCTGGCTCGGCACGGTCCTGTCCAAGGAACGGGCCGATCCCGCGAAGTACGCTGAACTGGAGGTCCGCTCACTCACCGGACTGGGCGCCCACTGACGATCGGGTGACGCCTAAACTGGCCCGGCCCGCCCGAGCGACGGGGGCCGGGCCAGTCGGCTGCCCTCACCGGCCGGCGTCCACCGGGGAAGGGAACACCGTGCTGCTCGACACCTTCGGCCGACAGGCCGTCGACCTGCGGGTCTCCCTCACCGACCGGTGCAACCTGCGCTGCACCTACTGCATGCCCGAGGAGGGCCTGCGGTGGCTCGCCAAGCCCGAGCTGCTGACCGACGAGGAGATCGTCCGGCTGGTCACCGTCGCGGTGCGCGACCTCGGCGTCACCGAGGTCCGCTTCACCGGCGGCGAGCCGCTGCTGCGTCCCGGCCTGGTCGGCATCGTCGAGGCCTGCGCCGCGCTCGAACCGCGCCCCGAGGTGTCCCTCACCACCAACGGCATCGGCCTCGCCCGGACCGCCACCGCGCTGCGCCGGGCCGGCCTGGACCGGGTCAACGTCTCGCTGGACACCCTCGACCCGGACACCTTCCACACCCTCACCCGCCGCCGGCGCCACCAGGACGTCCTGGACGGGCTGGCCGCCGCCGAGGCCGCCGGGCTGACCCCGGTCAAGCTCAACACCGTCCTGATGCGCGGGGTCAACGACCACGAGGCCGCCGACCTGCTCGGCTGGTGCCTGGAGCACGGGTACGAGCTGCGCTTCATCGAGCAGATGCCGCTGGACGCCCAGCACGGGTGGGACCGCTCGCGGATGGTCACCGCCGAGGAGATCCTGGACCGGCTCCGCGCCCGCTTCGAGCTCACCCCCGAACCCTCGGCCCGGCGCGGGGCCGCGCCCGCCGAGCGCTGGGTGGTGGACGGCGGCCCGGCCCGGGTCGGCGTGATCGCCTCGGTCACCCGGCCGTTCTGCCGGGCCTGCGACCGGACCCGGCTGACCGCCGACGGCCAGGTCCGCAACTGCCTGTTCGCCACCGGGGAGACCGATCTGCGGACGGCGCTGCGTTCCGGCGCCGGCGACGCGGAGATCGGCGAGCTGTGGCGCGCGGCGATGTGGGGCAAGAAGGCCGGGGCCGGGATCGACGACCCGGAGTTCCACCAGCCCGAGCGCCCGATGTCGGCGATCGGCGGCTGAGGCGCCCCTGCGCGCGTCCCTGCGGGGACCGCGCGGGCCTGCCCGGCAGCCGGGCCGCCCGGGCGGTCCCGAGGGTGCCGGGTGTCCGGGTGCCCCGAGGGCGCCGGGTGTCAGGCGTCCTGGGCCGGCTCGGGGGTCCAGTCCTCGATCGCGACGACCTCCTTGAGGAACCCCCGCACGCCGAGGAACTGCGACAGGTGCTCGCGGTGCTCCTCGCAGGACGCCCAGGTCTTGCGGCGGTCCGGGGTGTGCAGCTTGGGGTTGTTCCACACCAGCACCCAGCGGGCGTCCGCCCGGCAGCCCTTGGCGGAGCAGACCGGCGTCTGCGGGGTGTTCATCTCGGCCGTCCTCGGTGCTCGGCGGGTGTGTCTGCACCGTCAGTCTGTCACGCGCCGCCACCCCGCCCGGTTTCGGGCATGGCGACGCCGGGCAGCCACGGGGGGAGCCGCCCGGCGTCGGTCCGTCGCTCCGACGGGGGATGCGGAGCGCGTACGCAGTATGTCACGGTTGGAGCAATGTTTGGGGAGGTCTTGCATGATTAATCTGAGCTTCTTTTGAGCTTTCTAGCGCCCAGAGCCCAGCGAACCCCCGCAAAACGGACCCTCAGTCAGATCCCTGTGAAGAATTGGTGCCCGCCTCGCCCGTCCCGGAGGCCGCACGGGCCGCACCGGCCCCGCCCGTACCACCGGGGCCCAGCATCAGCGGGGTGTCGGCCGGGATGGCGAAGGTGCTCGGCAGCCCCGGCGCCCGCTCCCGGCCCGCGTTGGCGATCAGCACCGCGAAGTACGGCAGCAGCACGCCGCCCGCCAGGGCCGCGAAGGCCACCACCCGCTGGACGTCCCACATGACCACCGCCAGCAGCACGCAGAGCGTGCGGACCAGCATCGAGATCACGTAGCGGCGCTGCCGCCCCCGGACGTCCTCGGAGAGGCTGCTGCGAGCCCCCGTGATCCGGAAGACCTGACCGTCACCGGAGCCCTTGCCCATGTCCTACCGCCCTCGTCCGCTCCCGCCCGCCTCTGCCGTGCGCGCGGCCTCCTCACGGTACGCCGGGCCGCGCGCCCGTGGCAGTGCGGGGCTCAGCCGTCGGAGTGGCGGGCCAGGAAGTGCGGCGGGACGGCGTCGGTGAGCCAGACGCCGTTCTCGCTGATCCGGAACTCGTGGCCGGCCGCCGTCATCGCGGCCGCGTCCACGGTCAGCACCACCGGACGGCCGTGCCGGGAGCCGACCCGGACGGCGGTCTCCCGGTCGGCCGAGAGGTGGACGTCCCGTCTGGCCATCGGACGCAGCCCCTCGTGGAAGATCGCGTCCAGGTGGTGGGTGGCGGTGCCGTGGAACAGCACCGCCGGGGGCTCGGCGGCGGCCAACCCGAGGTCGACCGCCACCGTGTGCCCCTGACTGGCCCGGATCGAGAGGCCGTCCGAGGAGTAGGCGAAGCGACGCTTGTTGTTGGTCGCCACCACGTGGTCCAGCTCGGCCCGGCTCAGCCGCCGGCCGTGCGCCGCCAGCGCCGCCAGCAAGGCGTCCACCCGGACCCAGCCGGCCGCGTCCAGCGTGATCCCGACGCTGCCGGGGTCGTGCCGCAGGATGCGCGACAACGACTTGCTGGTCTTGACCGTGCGCTTCTCGTCCACTCTCCCGATCCTCCCTCTCGGATGGCCCGCCGGGCCCGGGTCGCTCCCCGGGCCGTGCCTCAGGAGGCCTGGCTGACCGAACTCATGTTGAAGTCCGCGACGCGCACCGGCGGCATCGCGGCCCGGGTGAACCAGTCGCTCCACTCCCGGGGCAGGCAGCGCTCGGTGCGGCCGACCTCGGTGATCCGGCCGAGCAGCTCGACCGGGGACTCGTTGAAGCGGAAGTTGTTGACCTGCCCGACGACCTCGCCGTTCTCCACCAGGTACACGCCGTCCCGGGTGAGACCGGTGAGCAGCAGCGTCGCCGGGTCCACCTCGCGGATGTACCAGAGGCAGGTGAGCAGCAGGCCGCGCCCGGTGCGGGCGATCATCTCGTCCAGGGTCGGCGCGGAGGCGGCGTCCGCCGTCTCCAGGACCAGGCTGTCGATGGCCGGCCGCAGCGGCAGGCCGGTCAGGCCCGCCGCGTGACGGGTGGTGACCAGGTTGGTCAGCACGCCGTCGCGGATCCAGTCGGTCGCGCCCAGGGCGGCGCCGTTGTCGAACACCGAGGAGGTGTCACCGGTGGAGTGCGCCAGCACGAACGGCGAGGTCTCCAGGCCGGGCTCGGCCGGGTCCGAGCGCAGGGTCAGCGGCAGCCCGCTCAGCTTGTCGCCGATCCGGGTGCCCCCGCCGGGCTTCGAGAAGACCGTCCGCCCCTCGAAGGCGTCCCGCCCGCCCGCCGACCAGCTCAGGTACACCATCAGGTCGGCCACCGCCGAGGGCGGCAGCAGCGTCTCGTACCGGCCGGCCGGCAGGTCGACCTTCCGGGCGCCCCAGGCCAGCCGCCTGGTCAGCTGGGCGTGCAGGTCGGTGACGTCCACGTCGGTGAAGTCCCGGGTGGCGGCGCCCGCCCAGGCCGAGCCGGACAGGTCGGCCGTCTTGGCGTTCACCTCGACCATGCCGGTCGGCTGGTCGTGGCGCAGCCGCAGGCCGGTGGAGGTGCCCAGGTAGCTGGAGACCAGCTCGTGCCGGGCGAAGCCGTACAGCAGCTCGCCCTGCGCGGTGGCGCGGGCGAAGGCCTCGCCGAGGGCGGGCGCGAAGGCCGCGAACACCTCGATGGAGGTCTCGGCGGGCGGCGCGGTGAAGTCCGGCGAGGACGGCCGGTCGGCGATCAGCGGCTGGGCGTCCTCCGCCGGGCCGGCCGAGCGGGCGGCCTCCTCGGCGGCCCGGACCAGGCCCTCCACCTCCTCCGGGGTGACGGCCTCGCGGGAGACCACGCCGGAGGCGGTGCCCTCGGCGCCGTCCACCGTGGCGATCACGGTCAGCCGGCGGCCGCGGGTGACGCCGTTGGTGGTCAGCGCGTTGCCGGCCCAGCGCAGGTTGGCGGTCGACTCCTCGTCGGCGATCACCACGCAGCCGTCGGCGCGGGAGAGGCCGAGCGCCAGCTCGACCAGTTCGTGGGGCTGAATCGAGGCCATCAGTGACCCGCCTCCTGCTGGGTGTTGAGCACGTTGACGTCACGGAACAGCGCCGACGGGCAGCCGTGGCTGACCGCCGCGACCTGGCCGGGCTGCGCCTTGCCGCAGTTGAAGGCGCCGCCGAGCACGTAGGTCTGCGGGCCGCCGACGGCCGCCATCGAGCCCCAGAAGTCGGTGGTGGTCGCCTGGTACGCGAAGTCCTTGACCTGGCCGGCGAGTTCGCCGTTCTTGATGGCGTAGGCGCGCTGGCCGGTGAACTGGAAGTTGTAGCGCTGCATGTCGATCGACCAGGAGCGGTCGCCGACGATGTACAGGCCGTTCTCCACCCCGGCGAACAGGCCCTCGGTGTCCGGCCCGTCCGCGGCCGGCTGCAGGGAGACGTTCGCCATCCGCTGCACCGGCACGTGCGCGGGGGAGTCGGCGAAGGCGCAGCCGTTGGAGCGCTCGAAGCCCTTCAGCTTCGCCATGCCCCGGTCCAGCTGGTAGCCCACCAGGACGCCGTCCTTGACCAGGTCCCAGGACTGGGTGGCCACGCCCTCGTCGTCGTAGCCGATGGTGGACAGGCCGTGCTCGGCGGTGCGGTCCCCGGTGACGTGCATCAGCCCGGAGCCGTACTCCAGCGAGCCCAGCTTGTCGAAGGTGGCGAAGGAGGTGCCGGCGTACGCGGCCTCGTAGCCGAGCGCGCGGTCCAGCTCGGTGGCGTGGCCGATCGACTCGTGGATGGTCAGCCACAGGTTCGACGGGTCGATCACCAGGTCGTAGCGGCCGGCCTCGACGCTCGGGGCCTTCATCTTCTCGGCCAGCAGGGAGGGGAGTTCCGCCAGCTCGGCGTCCCAGTCCCAGCCGGTGCCGCGCAGGTACTCGAAGCCCCGGCCGACCGGCGGCGCCAGGGTGCGCATCGAGTCGAAGGCCCCGGTGCGCTCGTCGACCGAGGTGGCCTCCACCGTCGGGTGCAGCCGGATCCGCTGCTGGGTGGTCATGGTGCCGGCGGTGTCGGCGTAGAACTTGTTCTCCTGCACCGTCAGCAGCGAGGCCAGCACGTGCGAGACGCCCTCGGCGGCCAGCAGCCGCGAGCTCCACCCGGCCAGCAGCGCGGTCTTCTCCGCGTCCGGCACCTCGAAGGGGTTCACCTCGTACGACGACACCCAGGTGACGTCCCGGTGGACCGGCTCGTCCGCCAGCTCGACGCGCTCCGTGGAGCCGGCCGCCCGGCTGATCCCGCCGGACAGGCGGGCCACCGACACGGCCTGCTCGGCGACCCGGGCCGCCGCGTCCGTGGTGAGGTCCACCCCGGCGGCGAAGCCCCAGGCGCCGTCCAGCAGCACCCGGACGGCGAAGCCGAGCTGGACGCTGTCGGAGGTGCCCGCCGGACGGGCGTCGCGCAGCCGCCAGGACGCGCTGCGCACCCGCTCCAGACGGAAGTCGGCGTGGCTCGCGCCCAGTTCCCGCGCCCGGGTGAGCGCCGCGTCGGCCAGCGTGCGCAGGGGGTAGGCGAGGAACAGCGGGTCGACGGCGCGCCCGGAGGGGGCGGCCGTGCTGTTGGTCGGAGGCAATCGGGCTCCCTGGGTCGGGGGATGGCTGGGAGGTCGGGCGCGCCCCCGGTCAGGGGTGCCCGAGCGAATCATTTCCCTTCCACCTGCTTTCGGCCAGCAGATTTCGCCGTGCCGCGGGTGCCGGATCGTGACCGTCGTGGCCGCTCCGCCCCGTCAAGGCGCTTCCGGGGGCACCGGTTTGACGCCGACGGTGAGGCCGGTGGTGCGCACGGGGTGGGAGGGGCCCGGGAACGGCGCCGGGGGGCGCGGTGAGCCGCGCCCCCCGGCGGTGACCGGTGCTGTGGTGATCTTCCTATGGTGATCTTCCTGAGGTGACCGGCCGTCGGTCAGGCCACGCCCTCCCACCAGCCGTCGAGCTCCGGCGGGTTGTCCACGTCCACCCGCTCGCCCGGCCGGGGGACCGCCAGCGGTACGGCCTGCGCCTTGGCCTCGGCCAGCACCCGCTCGACCGGCTCGGCCCACGGGTGCAGCCCCAGGTTGAAGGTGCACCAGTGGACCGGGACCAGCAGCCCGCCGTTCAGCTCCCGGTGGGCGAGGACGGCGTCCTCCGGGGTCATGTGGATGTCCGCCCACGCCGGGTCGTACGCGCCGATCTGCACCAGCGCGGCGTCGAACGGCCCGTGCCGCTCGCCGATCCGCGCGTAGCCCTCGAAGTAGCCGGAGTCCCCGGTGTAGAAGACCTTGCGGGTCGGACCGGCGATCACCCAGGAGCCCCACAGGGTGGTGTTGCGGGTCAGGCCGCGGCCGGAGAAGTGGTGCGCCGAGGTCAGGGTGAGCACCAGGTCGCCGAGCGTGCAGGTCTCGTCCCAGTCCAGCTCGATGATCCGGTGCTCCGGCACGCCCCAGCGGCGCAGGTGGGCGCCGATGCCCAGCGGCACCGCGAAGGGCGCGGACTGGCTGCGCACCAGCCGCCGCACGGTCGCCATGTCCAGGTGGTCGTAGTGGTCGTGCGAGATCAGCACGGCGTCGACCTGCGGCAGCTCCTCCAGCTCCACCGGCACCGGGTGCAGCCGCTTCGGGCCGACGTGCGCGGCGGGGGAGCAGCGCTCGCTCCAGACCGGGTCGAGCAGCACCCGGGCGCCCTCGATCTCCACCAGCGCCGAGGCGTGCCCGTACCAGGTGACCGCGACGCCCTCGGCGGCCGGACCGGGCGCCTCGGCCGGGCGGACGGTCGGCACCGGGCGGCCGGGGACGCGGCCCTCGCGCTGGAACAGCATCCGGCGCACGGTGTCCCGGTCGAGGTCCGGGGTGCTCTTGTCCCGGGCCAGCGTGGAGGGCGCGTTGTGGAAGACCCCGTCGCGGAACTGCGGGGAGTTGCGGACCCGGTCCTCGCGCCCGGCGTCCGGGCGCCGCCCGAACGCGGCCGGGAGGTCCCGCAGCGACCAGGCGGCCGCCCCCGCGCCCACCGCCAGCGCCGCCAGTGCCAGCAGCCGTCCGCGCCGGCCGGTGCTCCCGGGCTGTCCCTTGCTCATCCGCGCTCTGCCTTCGTTCGCCGGCACCGCTGGGCCGGGTGCCGCTCGTCGCTACCGGTCGGCCGGTACCACCGGGGGCAACGGGCGCGGCGGCCGCGGTTGTTCCCGGCGGCGGGTGCCGGATCCGGCGGAGTCCGGCGGTCCGGTGTCCCGGCGGCCCATTGTCGGAACGCGACAGATCCTCCGGTACGGCGCTGTGGGAGACCGATTCGTCGCCGCGCGCGGACGACCGATAGCGTCACACTGCGTACGCGTTCCGCCGTACGCGTATTCGGACAACCACGGAGAGAGGTGGATCGGTGAGCCGCTCGGTTCTCGTCACCGGAGGAAACCGGGGCATCGGCCTCGCGATCGCCCAGGCCTTCGCCGAGGCGGGCGACAAGGTCGCCATCACCAGCCGCTCGGGCGAGGTGCCCGAGGCCCTGGCGAAGTACGACGTCCTCGCGGTGCGCTGCGACATCACCGACGCCGCCCAGGTGGACGCCGCCTTCACCGAGATCGAGGCCAAGCACGGCGGGGTGGAGGTGCTGGTCGCCAACGCCGGCATCACCCACGACACCCTGCTGCTGCGCATGTCGGAGGAGGACTTCACCTCCGTCCTGGACACCAACCTGACCGGCACCTTCCGGGTGGTCAAGCGCGCCTCGAAGCTGATGATGCGCGCCCGCAAGGGCCGCGTCGTGCTGATCTCCTCGGTGGTCGGCCTGTCCGGCTCGCCGGGCCAGGCCAACTACGCCGCGTCCAAGGCCGGCCTGGTGGGCTTCGCCCGCTCGCTGGCGCGCGAGCTCGGCCCGCGCAACATCACCGTCAACGTGGTCGCCCCCGGCTTCGTGGACACCGACATGACCGCCGTGCTCAGCGACGAGCGCCGCGCGGAGATCGTCGCGGGCGTCCCGCTGGGCCGCTACGCGGCGCCGGCGGAGGTCGCCTCCACCGTGCGGTTCCTCGGTTCGGACGAGGCCGCGTACATCACCGGAGCCGTCATTCCCGTCGACGGCGGATTGGGCATGGGTCACTGAACATGAGTGGAATCCTCGAGGGCAAGCGCATCCTCATCACGGGTGTGCTGATGGAGTCCTCCATCGCCTTCCACACCGCGAAGCTGGCCCAGGAGCAGGGCGCCGAGATCATCCTGACCGCGTTCCCGCGGCCCAGCCTGACCGAGCGCATCGCCAAGAAGCTGCCCCACCCGGTCAAGGTCCTGGAGCTGGACGTCTCCAGCGAGGAGCAGCTGGCCGGCATCGCCGACCAGGTCCGCGAGCACCTGCCGACCCTGGACGGCATCGTCCACTCGATCGGCTTCGCCCCGCAGGACGCCCTCGGCGGCAACTTCCTGAACACGCCGTGGGAGTCCGTGGCCACCGCCATGCAGGTCTCGGCGTTCTCGCTGAAGTCGCTCACCACGGCGCTGCTGCCGCTGATGCAGGACGGCGGCGCGGTGGTCGGCCTGACCTTCGACGCGCAGTTCGCGTGGCCGCAGTACGACTGGATGGGCCCGGCCAAGGCCGCCCTGGAGGCGACCAACCGCTACCTGGCCCGCGACCTGGGCGAGCGCAACATCCGCTGCAACCTGATCTCGGCGGGCCCGATCGGCTCGATGGCCGCCAAGTCCATCCCGGGCTTCGGCGAGCTGGCCGACACCTGGAACCAGCGCTCCCCGCTGAAGTGGGACCTCTCCGACCCGGAGCCGGCCGGCCGCGGCGTCGTCGCCCTGCTGTCCGACTGGTTCCCGAAGACCACCGGCGAGATCATCCACGTCGACGGCGGCCTCCACGCCATCGGCGCCTGACCGCCCCGCACCACCACCCCGCCGCCCGGCGCGCCCTCCCCACCGGAGAGGCCCGCCGGGCGCCGGCGTTCCCGGCCCCGGTGGAACCGCCGCCCCGGTTCGCACGTCAGTCCCTTCCGGTACGTTCGGCGAAACGACTGTGACGAGGAGTGACGATGGACCGTGCCGGGATGGGGGAGGAACCCCTGGGAGCGGCGGACTGCCCGGAGGCGCTCACGGCCGGGCCGGGCGCCGTTCCGGCGACGGAGTCGTGACCGGGGGGATGCGGCGGGGGGTGGCGGTTGCCGCAGTGCTGGCGCTGGGGCTCCTCCCCGGGTGCGGGGCCGGGGAGGAGGCCGTCGAGGCGGTGTCCGACACGGCGGTGACCGCCCAGTTCGCCGCGGCCGGGGGCGGCGAGCGGTCCCTGACGGCACCCCCGGGGGTCGACTGGGACACGGCCTACGTCTTCGACACGCTCACCGGGAGCGGCAGGATCTCCGAGGTGGTGGGGGACCCGGTCGAGTGGCGCCGGCAGGACCCCGACCGGTCGGCGCCGCAGTTGCTGGTCCTCGTGCTCAAGGGCGAGGTCGCCGGCGCGTACGAGATCGGGTCCGTCTTCGCCGACGGGGACCGCGGTCGGCCGCTCCACCGCGAGGTGCGGTTCACCAGGGCGGCCCCCGCCGCGCCGGTCACGATCGTCGGCCAGTAGGCCCCGGCCCGGTGGCCGTGGCCCCCGGGGCCGGGCCCCCGGGGGGGGGGGGGGGCGGGCGGGGGGGACCCGCCGGTGGGGGAGCGGAGGGGGGGGGGTGGGGAGAGAGGGTATTGATGGGGGGGGTTT
>NZ_JBSGFD010000052.1:0-48161 GCF_053603215.1 Kitasatospora sp. NPDC004240
GTGCGGCGGCCAGCGGCGGATCTGCGGGTCGTGCTCGACCCGGATGTCCTGGATGTCCAGGCGCTCCAGTCCGTGCTGGACGCCTGCGCCGCGGCCGTCACCGACGAGCGCGAGCGGGTGGACGCCGCCGCCCGGGCCTCGATGCGCGGTGCCACCTCCAAGATCCAGACGCTGCTGTACCAGATCCAGAGCCTGGTCCAGCAGGTGCAGCACGAGAACGACGACCCCCGGCTGCTGGAGGTCGACTTCCGCAACGAGCTCGCGCTGCGCCGCATCCAGACCATCGCGGTGCTCTGCGAGGCCTGGCCGGGTCTGGCCCGGACCGACTCGCCGCTGGCCGAGGTGGTGGCCGGGGCGCTGTCCCGGGTGCCCGGTTACGCGCGGATCAAGGTGGCCAACCACCTGCGGGAGTCCCGGCTGGCCGTGGTCGCCCGGGCCGCCGAGCCGCTGGCCATCGCGATCGCCGAGCTGATGGCCAACGCCACCGCGTACTCGCACCCGGAGACCGAGGTGCCGGTGACCGTCCAGCAGGGCGGCCGCAGCGCGCTGGTGATCATCGACGACAGCGGCATCGGCATGGAGGAGGACCAGCTCGGCCGGGCCCGACGGCTGCTGGCCGGCCCGTCCGAGGTGCTGCTCACCGAACTGGGCAACCCGCCGAAGACCGGCTTCGCGGTGGTCGGCAAGCTGGCCCGGCAGTACGGTTTCGCCTGCCACATCGAGCCCTCCCCGTACGGCGGCATGCGGATCATGGTGCGGATCCCGGCCGCGCTGCTGACCGTGGTGGCCGAGGAGCAGCCGCTGTCGGTGCTCAGCCCGCAGCCGCTGCGGGCCACCCCGGAACCCGCCGTCCCCGCGGCGATCGCGCCGCTCTCCCCGCCCGCGCCGCTCTCCCCGGCCACCCCTTCGAACGTCCACGCGATGCCCATCGGGCCCGCCGACGGCAGCGGCCTGCCCAGCCGACGCCGGCGCCAGCCCGTCCAGCAGCAGTCCCAGCCCCACACCACCACCCCCGAAAGCCTGCCCGGGCGCACACCCGACCGCACGCCCGAACAGGCGGCGGAGCGCTGGCAGGCGCTGCAGCAGGGCACCGGCTCCGGCCGGGCCGCCGTCGCGGAGGCCGAGCGGCACGCCGCCGCGGGCCCCGGCCCGGACCCCGCGACGGACGCAGCAGATCCCGAGGCCCCCGAAGGAGCACAGCAGTGAGCACCCCCAGCCGTACCGCCGCCGACGAGATCTCGTGGGTGCTGACCCCGCTGCTGGAACTGCCGGGGGTGCTGCACGCGGTCATCGCCACCGGTGACGGTCTCGTCGAGGGCGCCTCGGAGCGGCTCGGCCGGGACTCCGCCGAGCGGGTCGCCGCCATGACGGCCACCGTGCACGCCGCCGCCCGCGCCTTCACCACCGCCTTCACCGACGTCGAGCAGCCGAAGCTGTCCCAGACGGTGGTGGAGTCCGATCTGGGCTTCGCCGTCGTGGTGCCGGCGGGGGAGAACACCTCGCTCGCGGTGTTCACCACGCCGGAGGCCCAACTCGGCAACGTGGCCTACCAGATGCAGGTCCAGGTGGCCGCCCTCGCGCGCGCCATGGCCTCCCCCGCCCGGCACCAGGACAGCGCCGCCGCCCGGTCATGACCGGCGTCCCCCGTCGGCGGATGGTGCCGGCCTACCTGGCCACCGGCGGCCGCAGCCGGCCCAGCAAGGACAGCTTCGACCGGCTCACCGTGCTGTACGCGGCGGCGGCCGAGGCCCCCGCGGACCTCGGCGGTGAGCACCGCCGGCTGTGGGAGCTGCTGCGGCCGGGCGCGCTGACCGTGGTGGAGGCGGCGGCGCACCTGGGGCTGCCGGTCAGTGCCACCGTCTTCCTCGCGGCGGACCTGGTGGACGCGGGCTGCCTGCAGGCCCGTAGCCCCATCCCCCGCGCCCAGCAGACCGACCGCTCCGTCGTCGAGAGGCTCCTCGTTGGACTCCGTGCCCTCCGCTAAGCACATCGGGTACCTGCCCGACCGGGACCAGACCCTGATGAAGCTCGTGGTGGCCGGCCCGTTCGGGGTCGGCAAGACCACGCTCATCAGGACGCTGTCCGAGATCGCCACCCTGCACACCGAGGAGGCGATGACCGAGGCCGGCGCCCCGGTGGACGACAACGCCGGGCTGCCGGACAAGTCCACCACCACGGTGGCGGTGGACTTCGGCCGCCTCACCCTGCCCGGCAACGTGGTGCTCTACATGTTCGGCACCCCGGGGCAGCGCCGGTTCTTCCCGCTCTGGCACGACATCGCGCGCGGCGCCCTGGGCGCGCTGGTGCTGGTGGACACCCGGCGGCTCGGCGACTCCTTCGAGATCATGGACATGGTGGAGGAGCGCGGCCTGCCGTACGCGGTGGCGGTCAACCGCTTCCCCGACGCGCCCGAGCACTCGCCCGAGGTGCTCCGCGCCCACCTCGACCTGCACCCGGACACCCCGCTGCTGCTCTGCGACGCCCGCGAGCGCGAGGCCAGCCTCGACGCGCTGATCGCGCTGGCCGAGCACGTCCTGGACCGTCTGCCCACCCCTCAGGAAGTGTCATGACCTCCCCGGGAACCACCCTGCCCGCCGACGGCGGCACCCGTCCGACCCAGCTCTACGGGCCGCTCTTCGCGGCCGACCCCCGGCTCGTCTACGAGCGGCTGCGCAAGCGCCACGGGGCCGTCGCCCCGGTGGAGATCGCGCCCGGCGTCGAGGCGTTGCTGGTCGTCGACTACCAGGCCGCGCTGGACCTGCTGAAGGACACCGACACCTTCTCCAAGGACTCCCGGGAGTGGCAGCGGACGGTCTCGCCGACCAACCCGGTGCTGCCGGTGCTCGGCTACCGGCCGACCGCCTTCTTCAGCGACGGCGACGTGCACGCCCGCTACCGCAAGGTGATCACCGACGGGCTGGCGCTGATCGAGCCGCACGTGCTCCAGCGCCGGGTGACCGAGGTCGCGCACGCGCTGATCGACCGCTTCGAGGGCACCGGCAGCGCCGACCTGATCGCCGAGTACGCGCGGCAGCTGCCGGTGTTCGTCTTCAACACCTGGTTCGGGGTGCCGGAGGAGCACGCGGACCGGCTGGTGGCCGGCATCTCCGGGATGATCGAGTCCACCGAGAAGGCCGTCGCCGCGTACGGGGACCTGGTCGCGGTGGTCACCGGGATGGTCACCGAGCGGCGCGAGCGGTCCCGGCGGGACCTGACCTCCTGGTTCGTCGACCACCCGGCCGGGCTGGACGACGACGAGGCGGTCCGGCAGATCACCCTCACCATGATCGCCGGGCACGAGCCCACCACCAACCTGATCGGCAACGCCCTGCTGCGGGTGCTCACCGACGCCCGGTACGCGGGCTCGCTGTTCGGCGGCGCGATGACGGCGTACCAGGCGATCGACGAGGTGCTCTGGCACGAGCCGCCGATGGCCAACCTCTCCGCCCACTACCCGCGTTACGACCTCACCTTCCACGGCCGGGAGCTGAAGGCGGGCCAGCTGGTGCTGGTCTCGTACGCGTCCGCCAACGCCCAGGCCGCCCCCGACCCGGAGACCGTCCAGCGGCAGAGCGGCGCCAGCGCCCACCTCGCCTGGGCGGCCGGGCCGCACGCCTGCCCGGCCCGGGACCCCGCGCTGCTGATCGCCATCACCGCGATCGAGCAGTTGACCAGCCGGCTCACCGACCTGGGGCTCGCCACCGCGGCGGAGGAGCTGCTGTGGCGGCCGGGCCCGTTCCACCGGGCCCTGGTGCACCTGCCGGTGAACTTCGCGCCGGTCCGGCGGTGACCGCCCGCCGGTGAGAAAGGGCCGTCGCCCGCCGGTGACGAGAAGCCGTCGCCCGCCGACGACGAAGGGCCCGGGACGGATCCCGGGCCCTTCCTCGTGCGCGGACGCTACTCGGCCGGCCGCAGCGTCAGCGAGACGCTGTTGATGCAGTACCGCTGGTCGGTCGGGGTGCCGTAGCCCTCGCCCTCGAAGACGTGCCCGAGGTGCCCGCCGCAGCGCGCGCAGCGGACCTCCACCCGGCGCATGCCGAGCGAGGTGTCCTCGATGTACTGCACCCGGTCCTCGGCCAGCGGCGCGTAGTACGAGGGCCAGCCGCAGTGGCTGTCGAACTTGGTCTCCGAGCTGAACAGCTCCGCCCCGCAGGCGCGGCAGCCGTACACGCCCACCGTCCTGGTGTCGGTGTACTCACCGGTGAACGGGCGCTCGGTGCCGGCCTCGCGGAGGACGTGGTACTCCTCGGGGCTCAGCTGGGCGCGCCACTCGGCGTCGGACTTCTCGATCTCGTAGCTCATGGTCGCTCCAGGGACGACGAGGACGTCTCGGACGACGTCTCAGACGTTGGTGGCAACGTTCGCGAGGCGGCCCAGAATTTCGGGGCCGAGGTTGGTGACGTCGCCGGCGCCCATGGTGAGCAGCAGGTCGCCCGGGCGGGCCAGCGAGGCCAGCAGGGCGGGGGCGGCGGCGAAGTCGTGCTCGGCGGTGACCTCGGCGCCGGCCCGCTTCGCCGCGTCGATGATCAGCTCGCTGGTCACGCCGGGGATCGGGTCCTCGCGGGCCGGGTAGATGTCCAGCACCACCGAGGCGTCGGCCAGCGCCAGGGCCTGTCCCATCTCCTCGGCCAGCTGCTGGGTGCGGCTGAACAGGTGCGGCTGGAAGACCACCAGCACCCGGCCCTCGGCCGCCTCCCGGATCGCCTCCAGGTCGGCCGCCATCTCGGTGGGGTGGTGGGCGTACGAGTCGATCACCTGGACGCCGGCCGCCTCGCCCTTGAGCTGCAGGCGCCGGCGCACGCCGGTGTACGCGCCGATCGCCTTGGCCAGGTCGGAGGCGGGCACGCCCAGCGCCACGCCGGCGGCCAGCGCGGCCACCGCGTTGTGCGCGTAGTGGCGGCCGGGCACCGAGACCGTGAAGGCCAGCTCGACGCCGTCCAGCAGCACGGTGACCTCGCTGGTCATGCCGCGGGCGGTGACCGAGAGCACCCGGAGGTCGGCGTCCTCGGCGGCGCCGACGGTGACCACGTTCAGGCCCTCGCGGCCGGCCAGCCGGGCGGTCAGCTCGCGGGCGCCGTCGTGGTCGGCGGAGATCACCAGGGTGCCGCCGGGGACGATCCGGCCGGCGAAGACCTCGAAGGACTCGTAGATCTCCTCGATCGAGGCGTAGTTGGCGTGGTGGTCGAGCTCCACGTTGAGCACGATCGCCACCTCGGGCGCGTACTTGTGGAAGCTGCGGTCGCTCTCGTCCGCCTCGGCGACGAAGATCTCGCCGGTGCCGTGGTGGGCGTTGGAGCCGGGCGCGTCGAGGTCGCCGCCGATCGCGTACGAGGGGTCCAGGCCCAGCTCGCCGAGGGCGACGGCGAGCATGCTGGTGGTGGTGGTCTTGCCGTGGGTGCCGGCCACGGCCAGCGCCCGGCGGCCGCCCATCAGCGCGGCCAGCGCGTCGGAGCGGTGCACCACCGGGATCCCGCGCTCGCGGGCGGCGGCCAGCTCCGGGTTGTCGGCGCGGATCGCGCTGGAGACGACGATGCTGCTGGCACCGTCCGGGACGTGCTCGGCGGCGTGGCCGATGTGCACCCGGGCACCGAGGGCGCGCAGCGCGAGGACGGTCTCGGACTCCTTGGAGTCACTGCCGGAGACCGTGGCGCCGCGCACCGCGAGGATCTTCGCCAGTCCGGACATGCCGGCCCCGCCGATGCCGATGAAGTGCGGGGCGTGCAGGTCGTGCGCGGCGTCGTTCAAGGCGGGGCTCCGTACGGGCGGGGACAGGCGAGGGGTACTGCGGGGTACTGCGAACCGTCCTCGCGGCCGCGCGGACGCGCGGGCACGTGGACCCCCGGCCGGGCCGGGGCGGACCGAGCCGGGCCCAGACGGACCGGGACGAACCGCAAGGACGATTCTGCACCACCGGCGACGGGCCCCTCGCCTCCCGCCTCCGGCCGGGAGGCGCCCCCGGCCCGAGGGCGGGCGGGGAGGCGGGCCCCAGGCCCCCGCCTCCGGCCGGGAGGCGGGGGGAGAGGGTCAGGAGTCGCTGGCGAACAGCCGCAGCACCGGCACCCCGACCTTGTGCCGGGCCTGGGAGGCCCAGTCGCGGTGGAAGAACTCCTCCACGAAGTGCGGCGAGGTGAGCACCACCACCTCGTCGGCGTCGTGCTCCTCGACCACCGACCGCAGACGGTCCAGCGGTTTCTCCTCGACCAGTTCGCCCACCGCCTCGGCCCCCGCCTGTCGCAGGTGGCGCAGGCTGTGCTCCAGCGACTCGCCGGCCACCGTCGGGCCGGTCCCGGTCTCGTCGTGCTCGTGCACCACCTTGTCCAGGTGGCCGAGGGCGACGTCGTCGAGGGCCCGCAGCAGCTCGTCCTGCTTGCCGCGCGGCTGCATCAGGACGACGAAGGAGACCTTCTCCTCGCTGTGGAGGGTGGTGACCAGCTCCACGTCGGCGTCGGAGAGCGCCTTTTCGATCATCAGTACCGTCTTGAACACGTGAGTCCCTTCCAGTGGCCGGCCCCCGGGCCCGGCTTCGGATCCCATACTGCCCAGCGGAAGCTTTCCGCACGCTGCGCACACGGCACTCGGGCCACACCGGCACCGGCGGCGGGTGGGAGCGGGATCAGGGTCCGGAGGGGACCGGCTGACGCAGGTAGCGGGTGAAGAGGAATCCTTTCTGCTCGATCAATGAGACCAGTCGCATCCGCTGCACGTCCGGCATGTGCGCCTCGTGGACGATGCGCGGCGCGTCGCCGGCCGTGATCAGAGGGGCGACCGACAGGCACAGCTCGTCCACCAGCTCCGCGGCCGCCAGCTGCCCCAGCAGCCGCGGCCCGCCCTCGGTCAGCAGCCGGGTCCAGCCGCGCTCCGTCAGCGCGGCCACCGCCGCCCGCAGGTCCACCGAACCGCGGCCCGCCGTGATCACGTCCGCCACCTCGGCCACCGCGGCCACGCTCGGCCCCGGCGCGTCCTCGGTCGTGATCACCACCGTCCGCACCAGCGGCTCGGTGAACAGCGGCGCCGCCAGGTCCAGGCCCAGCGACCGGGTGACGATCGCGATCACCGGCACCGGCGCCCGGCCGGCCGCCGCCCGGGCCGCCGCGAACTCGGCCCTGACCCGCGCCGGCCGGTACCCCTCGGCGCGGACCGTCTCCGCGCCCACCAGCACCACGTCCGCCAGCGCCCGCAGCACCCCGAAGATCCGCTTGTCGGCCTCCGAGGAGAGCCCCTCCGACAGGCCGTCCAGCCGCGCGCCGCCGTCCAGCCCGGCCACCATGTTGGCCCGCAGCCACGGCCGCCCGTGATTCACCTGGTCGGGGTACGCGTACACGGCCGCCAGCGACTCCAGCGAGGCCGGATCGTCGACGGGATGGCCCAGCGGGCTGATCAACTGCTGCATGCCCCCAGTGTTCCACCGGGGCCTCCACCAGGGCTTCCGGCCGGGCGGCCCCGCGGCAGGCGTACCCTCTACTACCGTGCCCGCAGCCCCACGCCCCGACTCCATAGCGACCGTGACCGCCACCCCCGTCGCGCTCACCGACCGCAGCCCGGTCGTCGCCCCCGAGCGCCTGGTCGCCGAGATGGTCCCCCCGCCGCGCTTCTCCGACGTCAGCTTCGGGACGTACATCCCGGACAGCGGCCAGCCCAGCCAGTACGAGGCCGTCCAGGTCCTCGAACAGTTCGCCGGCACGCTCAACGGCGGAAACGGTTCGGCGCCCAGGCGCAGCTGGTTCCGCCGCGGCGCCCCCGCGCCCACCGGACCGGCCGGCGTCTACCTCGACGGCGGCTACGGCGTCGGCAAGACCCACCTGCTCGCCTCGCTCTGGCACGCCGCCCCCGGCCCCAAGGCCTTCGGCACCTTCGTCGAGCTCACCAACCTGGTCGGCGCGCTCGGCTTCCAGCAGGCCGTCGTGACCCTCTCCGGGCACCGGCTCCTGTGCATCGACGAGTTCGAGCTCGACGACCCGGGCGACACCGTCCTCGTCTCCACCCTGCTCGGGCGCCTCGTCGAGAACGGCGTCAAGCTCTGCGCCACCTCCAACACCCTGCCCGAGAAGCTCGGCGAGGGCCGCTTCGCCGCCGCCGACTTCCTGCGCGAGATCCAGGGCCTGTCCGCGCACTTCCGCCCGCTGCGCATCGACGGCCAGGACTACCGCCACCGCGGCCTGCCCGACGCCCCGCCGCCGTACGCCGACGCCGAGGTCGACGCGGTCGCCGCCCGCACCCCGGGCGCCTCCCTGGACGACTTCGGCGCCCTGCTCGCCCACCTCTCCGCCGTCCACCCCAGCCGCTACGGCGCGCTGCTGGACGACGTCACCGCGGTCTGCCTGCGCGGCGTCCAGCAGGTCCAGGACCAGTCCACCGCGCTGCGCCTGGTCGTCCTCGCCGACCGGATGTACGACCGCGAACTGCCCGTCACCGCCTCCGGGATCCCCTTCGACCAGGTCTTCCCCGAGGAGATGCTGCGCGGCGGCTACCGCAAGAAGTACCTGCGGGCGGTCTCCCGACTGGTCGCCCTCGCCCGGGACAGCGCCAAGTAGGCCACCCGTGTCAGTGGTGGGTCGTACGGTGGACACGTGCGACCCATCACGAGCATTGAGCGGTCAGTGGCGCCCTTCGAGGTCGTCAGCCCCTACCAGCCCAACGGCGACCAGCCGGCGGCCATCGCCGAGCTGGAGCGCCGGATCCGGGCCGGCGAGAAGGACGTCGTCCTGCTCGGAGCCACCGGCACCGGCAAGTCGGCCACCACGGCCTGGATGATCGAGAAGCTCCAGCGCCCCACCCTGGTGATGGCGCCGAACAAGACCCTGGCCGCCCAGCTGGCCAACGAGTTCCGCGAGCTGCTGCCCAACAACGCCGTCGAGTACTTCGTCTCGTACTACGACTACTACCAGCCCGAGGCGTACGTCCCGCAGACGGACACCTACATCGAGAAGGACTCCTCGATCAACGAGGAGGTCGAGCGGCTGCGCCACTCCGCCACCAACTCGCTGCTCACCCGCCGCGACGTGATCGTGGTCGCCTCCGTCTCCTGCATCTACGGCCTCGGCACGCCGCAGGAGTACGTCGACCGCATGGTGCGGCTCAAGGTCGGCGAGGAGATCGACCGCGACGCCCTGCTGCGCCGCTTCGTCGACATCCAGTACACCCGCAACGACCTCGCCTTCACCCGCGGCACCTTCCGCGTCCGCGGCGACACCATCGAGATCTTCCCGGTCTACGAGGAGCTCGCCGTCCGGATCGAGATGTTCGGCGACGAGATCGAGGCGCTCTACACCCTGCACCCGCTCACCGGCGAGATCATCAGCCAGGACGACTCGGTGTACGTCTTCCCCGCCTCCCACTACGTCGCCGGCCCCGAGCGCATGGAGCGCGCGGTCAACGACATCGAGAAGGAGCTGGAGCAGACCCTCGCCCGCATGGAGAAGCAGGGCAAGCTCCTGGAGGCCCAGCGGCTGCGGATGCGCACCACGTACGACCTCGAGATGCTCCGCCAGATCGGCACCTGCTCCGGCGTCGAGAACTACTCGATGCACTTCGACGGCCGCGAGCCGGGCTCCCCGCCCAACACCCTGCTCGACTACTTCCCGGAGGACTTCCTCCTGGTGATCGACGAGTCGCACGTCACCGTGCCGCAGATCGGCGCCATGTACGAGGGCGACGCCTCCCGCAAGCGCACCCTCGTCGAGCACGGCTTCCGGCTGCCCTCCGCCATGGACAACCGCCCGCTCAAGTGGGAGGAGTTCCTGGGGCGGATCGGCCAGACCGTCTACCTCTCCGCCACCCCCGGCAAGTACGAGCTCTCCCGCGGCGACGGCCAGGTCGAGCAGATCATCCGCCCCACCGGCCTGATCGACCCCGAGGTCATCGTCAAGCCCACCGAGGGCCAGATCGACGACCTGGTGCACGAGGTCCGCAAGCGCGTGGAGAAGGACGAGCGCGTCCTGGTCACCACCCTGACCAAGAAGATGTCCGAGGACCTCACCGACTACATGCTCGGCCTCGACATCCGGGTCCGCTACCTGCACAGCGACATCGACACCCTGCGCCGGGTCGAGCTGCTGCGCGAGCTGCGCGCCGGCGAGTACGACGTCCTGGTCGGCATCAACCTGCTCCGCGAGGGCCTCGACCTCCCCGAGGTCTCCCTGGTCGCCATCCTCGACGCCGACAAGGAGGGTTTCCTGCGCTCCGGGACGTCCCTCATCCAGACCATCGGCCGCGCCGCGCGCAACGTCTCCGGCCAGGTCCACATGTACGCCGACCGGATCACCCCCGCGATGGAGCTCGCCATCGAGGAGACCAACCGCCGCCGGGCCGTCCAGCAGGCCTACAACGAGGAGCGCGGGATCGACCCGCAGCCGCTGCGCAAGAAGATCGGCGACATCCTCGACACCCTCACCCGCGAGGACCTCGACACCGACGAGCTCCTCGCCACCGGCTACCGCGGCCAGGGCAAGGGCAAGGCGCCCGTCCCGGCCCTCGGCAAGGAGCGCAAGGCGCCCACCAGCATGCCGGCCACCGAGCTCGCCGACCTCGTCCAGTCCATGACCGAACGCATGCACGCCGCCGCGGCCGACCTCCAGTTCGAGGTCGCCGCCCGGCTGCGCGACGAGATCAAGGAGCTCAAGCGGGAGCTGCGCCAGATGCGCGAGGCCGGCCTGGCCTGACGGCCCGGTCGTCGGGACGCGGTGCGGCGGCGCGCCGGGCTTGGCCGGATCCGGCACCGGTCAAGCCCGGGGGTGTCTCAGCCTTGCCACAAACGGGTACGCCCGCGACGAAGTGCCGCCGTCCAGGCCCTAGGCTGGCCTGCGGATGCGGCTCCACCGAGGAGCCGAGAGCATCAGGGGGGCCTCAGCCGGGGGACGGCAACGGGGTGTTCCACCGTGTGTTCCACCGTGGAGCCGTCGCGGGGCCGATCGCGCGGCCGGACTGAGAGGAAAGCACCAGTGTCGGTGAACCTGGCCAAGGGCCAGCGGGTCAGCCTGCAGAAGGGTTCGGGCGAGTCGCTGACCGTCGTACGGATGGGACTCGGCTGGAAGGCGGCGCCCAAGCGCGGCCTGTTCGGCAGCCGGACCCGGCAGATCGACCTGGACGCCTCGGCGCTGCTCTACGCCGAGAGGACCCCGTCCGACGTGGTCTTCTTCCAGCACCTGGAGAGCAACGACGGCTCCGTGCGCCACACCGGGGACAACCTGGTCGGCGGCGCGGGCGCCGGCGGCGACGACGAGTCCATCCTGGTCGACCTGGCCCACGTCCCCGACCACATCACGCAGATCGTCTTCACCGTCAGCTCCTACACCGGCCAGACCTTCGCCGAGGTGCAGAACGCCCACTGCCGTCTCGTCGACGAGTCCACCGGCACCGAACTCGCCCGCTACGAGCTCGCCGGCGGCGGCCCCCACACCGGTCAGATCATGGCCAAGGTCTTCCGCGAGCCCGAGGGCGGCTGGGGCATGCAGGCCATCGGGGCGCCCGCCCGCGCCCGCACCTTCCAGGACATGCTGCCCGCCATCGAACCGTTCCTCTGATCCCCCGGCGGCGCGCCGCCGCGGTCCAGGGCCTGTCCGGGGAGGGCGTCCCGTCCACCGGCAGGCCCTTCTCGTCACCGCTACGGTTCCTGTACGAACCATCGGCGGTCGGATGATCTCCGGACCGCCGCCGACCGGGTGTGCCCTTTACCTTCTTTACCTTCTCTTGGGCTGTCTGTTATTGTCGACGGGAGCGGAGGGGAGTATTCCCTCGCAGTTGTCCCGTCATCACGGACGTCCTCGAAGCGACGTCCCGGGGCGCTGGTCCGTCGGCCCCGGTGGGTCCGGCGGGCGGAAGAGACCTCCGGCAGTGACGATGAACTGTCTCGCCTACCTGCCGGAGGAGCAGTAGTGGACGTTTCCGTAAGCCTGTGGGTCGGCACGATCGGGGTGCTGGTCGCACTGATCGTGGCCGATTTCTTCATCGGCGGACGCAAGCCGCACGAGGTCTCGATCAAGGAGGCCGGGATCTGGACCGCGGTCTGGGTCGCGCTCGCGCTGATCTTCGGCGGGTTCCTCTGGTGGCACTCGGGCGGCACGCCCGCCGGTGAGTTCTTCGCCGGGTACATCACCGAGAAGTCGCTCAGCGTCGACAACCTGTTCGTGTTCATCCTGATCATGGGCAAGTTCGCGGTGCCGAGGGTGTACCAGCAGCGGGTGCTGATGTTCGGCGTGATCATCGCGCTGGTGCTGCGCGCGGTCTTCATCGCCGGCGGCGCCGCCCTGGTCTCCAACTTCTCCTGGATCTTCTACTTCTTCGGCGCGTTCCTGGTGTGGACGGCCTGGAAGCTGATCAAGGAGGCCCGCGCCGACGAGGAGGAAGAGGAGTTCGAGGAGAACCGCCTGCTCAAGTCCATCGAGCAGCGCTTCCCGTCCACCGACGTCTACCACGGCACCAAGCTCTTCATCCGGGAGAACGGCCGCCGGCTGATGACCCCGATGCTGATCGTGATGCTGGCGATCGGCACCACCGACGTCCTGTTCGCCCTGGACTCCATCCCCGCGATCTTCGGCCTCACCCAGGACCCGTACATCGTCTTCACCGCCAACGCCTTCGCCCTGATGGGCCTGCGCCAGCTGTACTTCCTGATCGGCGGCCTGCTGAAGAAGCTGGTCCACCTCTCGTACGGCCTGTCGGTGATCCTCGGCTTCATCGGCGTGAAGCTCGTCCTGCACGCGCTGCACGAGAACGGCGTGCCGGTCCCCGAGATCTCCATCCCGGTCTCGCTGGGCGTCATCGTCGTGGTCCTCGCCGTCACCACGGTCACCAGCCTGATGGCCTCCCGCAAGCAGTCCGAGGAGCCCGAGCCGACCCCCGAGCGCATCGAGGCCTGACCGCCCTCCCGCACCCCACGAGCGCCCGGCCGGAGCCCCTCCGGCCGGGCGCTCGCGCGTCCGGGGTCGGGCGGGGCTCACCAGCCGCGGTCGCGCCAGGTGGGGAGGTGGGGGCGTTCGGCGCCGAGGGTGGTGTCATTGCCGTGGCCGGGGTAGACCCAGGCCTCGTCGGGGAGGACGTCGAAGATCTTCTCGTTGACGTCGCGGAACAGGCTGTCGAAGGCGGCCGGGTCGCCCCAGGTGTTGCCGACGCCGCCGGGGAAGAGGCAGTCGCCGGTGAAGACGTGCGGGTGGCCCTGCGGGTCGTCGTAGACCAGCACGATCGCGCCCGGGGTGTGGCCGACCAGGTGCCGCACGGTCAGCTCGACCCGGCCGACGGTGACGGTGTCGCCGTCGTCCAGCGGCAGGTCGGTCGCCACCTCGATAGCCTCGGCGTCGATCCGCCCGGCGGCGGTCCGGGCGCCGGTGGCCGCGACCACCTCGGCCAGCGCGCCCCAGTGGTCGTGGTGGCGGTGGGTGGTGACCACCGTGGCGAGGCTCTCGCCGACGGTCTCCAGCAGCACCGGCGCCTCGGCCGCCGCGTCGATCAGCAGTTGCTCGTCGGTGGCCCGGCAGCGCAGCAGGTAGGCGTTGTTGTCGTACGGGCCGACGGCCACCTTGGTGACGATCAGGTGGGCCAGCTCCCGGACGTCCGGCGGTCCGCCGACCTTCACCGCTCCGTGGTACGTCATCCGTGCGCTCCTCGTGGTGTGGGTGTGCTGGGGCCCTCCAAGCATCGTCGCGCGCTCAGCCCAGCGGGGGAAGTCGGGGCAGTGCGGCGCGGGCGTCGGCGAGCTGGACGCCGCCCCGGTGGACCTGGAGGCCGTCGCCGCCGGAGCGGCCGGAGAGCCAGGCGGTGAGCTCCCGCAGCGGGCCCCGCGCGGTGAGCGCGTCCGCCGCGTCACCGCCGCCGATCAGGGCCCGGTGGGCGGTGTCCTCGGCGACCAGCTCGACCGCGGGCAGGTCGGGGGAGTCGGCCAGCCGGGCCGCCAGGCGGCGGAACTCGGCCGCCGCGAACCCCTCCGGCCAGTGCGCCGGGGTGTAGCCGGCGGCCAGGTCGACGTGGTGGTACTCCAGCTCGGCGTAGCGCTTCCAGGGGATCTCGGAGGCCTCGAAGACGTACCCGCTGCGGTGGCGCACCGGGGCCGTCCAGGCCTCGTCCGGCAGCAGCGCGGCGGCCGCGGTGAAGCGTGCGTCGGAGTCCCGCAGGTCGGCGAGCTGGACCTCGACCGGGCGGGGCGCGCCGGCGTCGATGTCCCCGTCGCGGGCGGCGTCGGAGGCGTACTGGGGGATGTCGGTGCCGGTGCGGGCGCCGTCCAGCAGGTTGACCAGCGAGTCGGCGTTGCGGGCGAGGTGGGCCAGTACGTGGCCGCGGGTCCAGCCGGGCAGCGGGGAGGGCTCGGCGACGGCCCCGGGCTCCAGCCCGGCGACGGTGTGCAGCAGCCGCCCGGTGGCCGCGGCGACCTCGCGCAGCCGTACGGTGGCGACGGCGGACGCGGCCGCGGCGGCCTCGTCGGGGGTCCTGGACTCGGTCATGCGCTCTCCCGGCGGAGGGTGGGGGACGTCGGGCGGCGCCGGGGCGTTGCCCCGGCGGGGGCTCGTTCGTTGACGTGGTGACGCTATCGCCGATCCCCGGCCCGAGCAGGGGCTTTTCCGGATCGTTCGAACGGCCGTCGGGGCGGGCCCTCACTCGTTCGGGTGGTCTCCACTGGACGAGCTCGATAATCGAACGCCTGAGCTATAGGCTGGCTGCCGCATCCTGGAAGAAGCACGCATCACTTTCGCAAGCCGTCTCGCACCGGAGAAAGGCGCCAGAAGCAGTGGCCGACCGCCTCATCGTCCGCGGTGCTCGCGAGCACAATCTCAAGAACGTCTCGCTCGACCTGCCCCGCGACTCCCTCATCGTCTTCACGGGCCTCTCCGGCTCCGGCAAGTCCTCGCTGGCCTTCGACACGATCTTCGCCGAGGGACAGCGCAGATACGTGGAGTCGCTGTCCTCCTACGCCCGCCAGTTCCTGGGCCAGATGGACAAGCCCGACGTGGACTTCATCGAGGGCCTCTCCCCGGCCGTCTCGATCGACCAGAAGTCCACCAACCGCAACCCCCGTTCCACCGTCGGCACCATCACCGAGGTGTACGACTACCTGCGCCTGCTGTTCGCCCGGATCGGCAAGCCGCACTGCCCGCACTGCCGGCGCCCGATCGCCAAGCAGTCCCCGCAGGCGATCGTCGACAAGGTGCTGGAGCTCACCGAGGGCACCCGGTTCCAAGTGCTCAGCCCGGTGGTGCGCGAGCGCAAGGGCGAGTTCGTCGACCTCTTCGCCGACCTGCAGTCCAAGGGCTACGCCCGCGCCCGGGTGGACGGCGCGACCGTCCAGCTCACCGAGCCGCCGAAGCTCAAGAAGCAGGAGAAGCACACCATCGAGGTGGTCATCGACCGCCTCACCGTCAAGGAGAGCGCCAAGCGCCGCCTGACGGACTCGGTGGAGACGGCCCTGCGGCTGAGCGGCGGCATGGTCGTGCTCGACTTCGTCGACCTCCCCGAGGACGACCCGGAGCGCGAGCGGATGTACTCCGAGCACCTCTACTGCCCGTACGACGACGTGTCCTTCGAGGAGCTGGAGCCGCGTTCGTTCTCCTTCAACTCCCCGTTCGGCGCCTGCCCGGACTGCTCGGGCCTGGGCAACCGGATGGAGGTGGACCCGGAGCTGGTGATCCCCGACGAGGAGCGCTCGCTGGACGAGGGCGCCATCCACCCGTGGTCGGGCGGTCACACCAAGGAGTACTTCCAGCGGCTGATCGACGCGCTGGCCGGGGAGCTGGGCTTCCGCACCGACATCCCCTGGGCGGGGCTGCCGGCCCGCGCCAAGAAGGCGCTGCTGTACGGCCACAAGCACCAGGTCGAGGTCCGCTACCGCAACCGCTACGGGCGCGACCGCTCGTACACCACGGGCTTCGAGGGCGCGGTGCCGTTCATCCAGCGCCGGCACACCGAGGCGGAGAGCGACAGCAGCCGCGAGCGCTTCGAGGGCTACATGCGCGAGGTGCCCTGCCCGACCTGCGAGGGCACTCGGCTCAAGCCGGTGGTGCTGGCGGTCACCGTCGAGGACCGCTCGATCGCGGACGTCTCGGCGATGTCGATCAGTGACTGCGCCGAGTTTCTCGGGGCGATGCGGCTGAACGACCGGGACAAGCAGATCGCCGAGCGGGTCCTGAAGGAGGTCAACGAGCGGCTGCGCTTCCTGGTCGACGTCGGCCTGGACTACCTCTCGCTCAACCGCGCGGCCGGCACCCTGTCCGGCGGCGAGGCCCAGCGCATCCGGCTCGCCACCCAGATCGGCTCCGGCCTGGTCGGCGTGCTCTACGTGCTGGACGAGCCCTCCATCGGCCTCCACCAGCGGGACAACCACCGGCTGATCGAGACCCTGGTCCGGCTGCGGGACATCGGCAACACCCTGATCGTCGTCGAGCACGACGAGGACACCATCAAGACCGCCGACTGGGTGGTCGACATCGGCCCCGGCGCCGGCGAGCACGGCGGCAAGGTGGTGCACTCCGGGTCGCTCAAGCAGCTGCTCACCAACAAGGAGTCGCTGACCGGCCAGTACCTGTCCGGCAAGCGCAGCATCCCGATCCCGGCGGCCCGCCGCCCACGGGACCGCAAGCGCCAGCTCACCGTGCACGGCGCCCGCGAGCACAACCTCAAGGACGTCACGGTCGGCTTCCCGCTGGGGACCTTCACCGCGATCACCGGGGTCTCCGGCTCCGGCAAGTCCACCCTGGTCAACGACATCCTCTACACCCACCTCGCCCGGGAGCTGAACGGCGCCCGCAGCGTGCCCGGCCGGCACACCCGGATCACCGGCACCGACCTGGTGGACAAGGTGGTGCACGTCGACCAGTCGCCGATCGGCCGGACCCCGCGGTCCAACCCGGCCACCTACACCGGGGTGTTCGACCACGTCCGCCGGCTCTTCGCGGAGACCCAGGAGGCCAAGGTCCGCGGCTACCTGCCCGGCCGGTTCTCCTTCAACGTCAAGGGCGGCCGCTGCGAGAACTGCTCGGGCGACGGCACCATCAAGATCGAGATGAACTTCCTGCCGGACGTCTACGTCCCGTGCGAGGTCTGCCACGGCGACCGGTACAACCGGGAGACCCTGGAGGTCCACTACAAGGGCAAGTCCATCGCCGAGGTGCTGAACATGCCGATCGAGGAGGCGCTGCACTTCTTCGAGGCCGTCCCGGCGATCGCCCGGCACCTGCGGACGCTCAACGACGTCGGCCTCGGCTACGTCCGCCTCGGCCAGTCGGCGCCGACCCTCTCCGGAGGCGAGGCCCAGCGCGTCAAGCTCGCCTCCGAGCTGCAGAAGCGCTCCACCGGCCGCACGGTCTACGTGCTCGACGAGCCCACCACCGGCCTGCACTTCGAGGACATCAGCAAGCTGATCAAGGTGCTCTCCGGCCTGGTGGAGAAGGGCAACACGGTCATCGTCATCGAGCACAACCTCGATGTGATCAAGACCGCCGACTGGATCGTCGACATGGGCCCCGAGGGCGGCTCCGGCGGCGGCACCGTGGTCGCCGAGGGCACCCCGGAGGAGGTCGCCGCCGTCCCGCAGAGCCACACCGGCAAATTCCTGCGGGACATCCTGCCCGGCGACTTCGCGGACGCCCCGGTCGTGCCCGCCCCGGCGAAGACCCCGCGCAAGCGGGCCGCCGCCAAGCGGTAACGGGCTCCTCCTCCGCCCGGCCGTACCGTTCCCCGGTACGGCCGGGCGGCCGCCCCGTAGACTGCCGCAGTCGTACGACCCCGCCCGCCCCGGGCGCCGACCCCCAGGAGCAGCCACCGATGTCCGAGGCCCCCGACAGCCCTGTCGCCTCCCGTCGCACCGTGCTCTGCGGCGCCGCCGCCCTCGCCGCCGCCGGCGGGACCGCGGCGCTCTCCGGCTGCGCCTCCAGCAGCCCGTCCGGCACGGGCTCGGCCGGTTCCAAGCCCGCCGCCAGCCCCAAGCCGCCCGTGGTCGTCGGCCCGGCCGCCGACGTGCCGGTCGGCGGCGGCAAGGTCTACCGCGAGCAGAAGATCGTGGTCACCCAGCCCACGCAGGGCCAGTACGAGGCCTTCAGCGCGGTCTGCCCGCACGCCGGCTGCGTGGTCGACAAGGTCGAGGACCAGCTGATCAAGTGCCCGTGCCACGGCAGCAACTTCAACTTCTCCACGGGTGCCCGCGTCGAGGGCCCGACGGTCAAGCCGCTCCCCGAGTACCAGGTGGTCGTCGAGGGCGCGGACCTCAAGGTCACCCCCCGCTGAGCGTGTCGGGTCCCGCGTGTTGATCTCCGCCCCACACCGTCGGTGCGACTCGGTACGGTGGACCCATGGCTGACCCGTCCACCTACCGACCGTCCCCGGGAGCGATTCCGACCTCGCCCGGGGTCTACAAGTTCCGCGACGCCCACGGGCGGGTCATCTACGTCGGCAAGGCCAAGAGCCTGCGCCCCCGGCTCTCCTCCTACTTCCAGGACATCGCCAACCTCCACCCGCGCACCGCGACGATGGTCACCACCGCCGCCTCGGTGGAGTGGACGGTGGTGGCCACCGAGGTCGAGGCGCTCCAGCTGGAGTACTCCTGGATCAAGGAGTTCGACCCGCGGTTCAACGTCAAGTACCGCGACGACAAGAGCTATCCGGAGCTCGCGGTCACCCTCAACGAGGAGTTCCCGCGCGTCCAGGTGATGCGCGGGGCCCACAAGAAGGGCGTGCGCTACTTCGGCCCGTACGGGCACGCCTGGGCGATCCGCGAGACGGTCGACCTGCTGCTGCGGGTCTTCCCCGTCCGCACCTGCTCCAACGGCGTCTTCAAGCGCGCCCAGCAGGTCGGCCGGCCCTGCCTGCTCGGCTACATCGGCAAGTGCGCGGCCCCCTGCGTCGGCAAGGTCGATGCCGAGGAGCACCGCGAACTCGCCGAGGAGTTCTGCGACTTCATGGCCGGGCGGACCGGCAACCACCTGCGCCGCCTGGAGCAGCAGATGCAGGACGCGGCCGCCGAGATGGAGTACGAGAAGGCCGCCCGGCTGCGCGACGACATCGGGGCGCTCAAGCGCGCGATGGAGAAGAACGCCATCGTGCTCGCCGACGCCACCGACGCCGACCTGCTCGCCCTCGCCGAGGACGAACTGGAGGCCGCCGTCCAGATCTTCCACGTCCGCGGCGGCCGGGTGCGCGGCCAGCGCGGCTGGGTCACCGACAAGGTCGAGGACATCGACACCCCGGCCCTGGTCGAGCACGCCCTCCAGCAGCTGTACGGCGCCGGCGAGGGGGTGCCCCGCGAGGTGCTGGTCCCCGCGCTGCCCGAGCCCGCCGGGCCGGTCCGCGAGTGGCTCACCGGGCTGCGCGGCGCCCAGGTCGACCTGCGGGTGCCGCAGCGCGGCGACAAGAAGGACCTCATGGCCACCGTGCAGCGCAACGCGCAGCAGGCGCTGGCCCTGCACAAGACCAAGCGGGCCTCCGACCTCACCACCCGCAGCCGCGCCCTCCAGGAGATCGCCGACGCCCTGGAGCTGGACTCGGTGCCGCTGCGCATCGAGTGCTTCGACATCTCCCACCTCCAGGGCGACGACGTGGTCGCCTCGATGGTGGTCTTCGAGGACGGCCTGGCCCGCAAGGGCGAGTACCGCCGGTTCCAGATCAAGGGTTTCGAGGGCCAGGACGACGTCCGCTCGATGCACGAGGTGATCACCCGGCGCTTCCGCCGCTACCTCCAGGAGCGCGAGCGCACCGGCGAGTGGGCCGTCCCGGAGGCGGACGACCCGGCCGCCGCGGTGGACGGCACGGTACCGGTGGACGGCACGGTACCGGCCGACGGAACCACCCCGACCGGAACCGCCCCGGTCGCCACCGCCGCCGAAGACGCCGACGCCCCGGCCGGCCCCGTCGACCCGGAGACCGGCCGTCCGCGCCGCTTCGCCTACCCGCCGCAGCTGCTGGTGGTCGACGGCGGCCAGCCCCAGGTCGCCGCCGCCAAGCGGGCGCTGGACGAGCTCGGCATCGACGACGTGGCGCTCTGCGGCCTCGCCAAGCGGCTGGAGGAGGTCTGGCTGCCCGGCGAGGACGACCCGGTGGTCCTGCCGCGCAGCAGCGAGGGCCTCTACCTGCTCCAGCGGGTCCGCGACGAGGCCCACCGCTTCGCGATCACCTACCAGCGCGCCAAGCGTTCCAAGCGACTCACCGCCGGGGAGCTGGACTCCGTCCCCGGCCTCGGCGAGACTCGCCGGCAGGCGCTGCTCAAGCACTTCGGCTCGCTGAAGAGGCTGCGGGCGGCCACGGTCGACGAACTCTGCGCGGTCCCCGGCATCGGCAGGCGGACGGCGGAGACCGTTGCGGCAGTGTTGTCGTCCCGTACACCGTCCGCACCGGCCGTGAACACCGCCACGGGGGAGATCATCGAGGACGACGTCGTCGACGATGCCGCCGTGACCGGCGCGGTACCCCCGCCCGGCGCGCAGGCGCCGGCGGACGCCGTCCCGTCGCCGGGCGGCCGGGAGCCACGCGCCCGGGAGCCACGTGCCCCAGAGCCACCGACCGCAACGCCCCTGGAGACGCCATGACGGCCGACGCCGCCCGTCAGCCGGCGCGCCCCCGGTTCGCTCGTCCGAGTGAGCGGGGGAAGCGCCGCCGCGCCGCGCGCGTTCTCCTCAGCAGAACCACCGAGAGCGGGGAACCGAAGTGACCATGTCCGAATACGGCGGCGCCTCCCGGCCGGAGGCCGGGGCGGAGAACGCCCCGGAGCTGGTGATCATCTCCGGCATGTCCGGAGCCGGCCGCTCCACCGCGGCCAAGTGCCTGGAGGACCTGGGCTGGTTCGTGGTGGACAACCTGCCGCCGGCCCTCATCCCGACCATGGTCGACCTCGGCGCCCGCTCCCAGGGCAACGTCGCCCGGATCGGCGCCGTGGTCGACGTCCGCGGCCGGCAGTTCTTCGACGACCTGCTCACCTCGCTCGACGAGCTGGAGAAGCGGGGCGTGCGGCTGCGGGTGGTCTTCCTGGACTCCTCGGACGACGCCCTGGTGCGCCGCTTCGAGAGCGTCCGCCGCCCCCACCCGCTGCAGGCGGACGGCCGGATCGTGGACGGCATCGCCCAGGAGCGCGACCTGCTGCGCGACCTCCGCGGCGAGGCCGACCTGGTGATCGACACCTCCAACCTCAACGTCCACCAGCTGCGCGCCAAGCTCGACGCCCAGTTCGCCGGGCACGACGAGCCCGAGCTGCGGGCGACCGTGATGTCCTTCGGCTTCAAGTACGGGCTACCGGTCGACGCCGACCTTGTGGTGGACTGTCGCTTCCTGCCGAACCCGCACTGGGTCCCCGAGCTGCGCGCCCGTACCGGCACCGACAGCGATGTCGCCGACTACGTGTTCGAGCAGCCCGGGGCCAACGAGTTCCTCAACGGTTACGCGGAGCTACTCCGGATCGTGACCGAGGGGTACCGCCGCGAGGGGAAGCGGTACATGACGCTTGCCGTAGGCTGCACCGGTGGCAAGCACCGCAGCGTGGCGATGTCCGAGCGCCTGACGAAGCGTCTCATCGCGGACGGCGTCGAAACGGTGCTCGTCCACCGTGACATGGGACGGGAGTAGCCGCCGACCCCTGCCGGGACCGCCGGTGGAGGCCGGCGGCGGGTAAGAGGAACGCGAGGTAGGTGTGACGGGATTCGTGCCCGGACGGCAGCTCCAGAACAAGGCCGACCGGTCGGTGGTCCCGTCCTTGCCCTCACGCGCCTCGGCGCCGGGCAGAGCACGCGGCGGCGGCAGGCCGGCGCCCAGGATCGCCGCGCTCGGCGGCGGCCAGGGGCTGTCGGCCTCGCTCTCGGCGCTGCGCCGGCTCACCACCGACCTGACCGCCGTGGTCACGGTCGCCGACGACGGCGGCTCCAGCGGCCGGCTCCGCGCCGAGCTGGGCGTGCTGCCGCCGGGCGACCTGCGCAAGGCGCTGGCCGCGCTCTGCGGGGACGACGACTGGGGCCGCACCTGGTCCGAGGTGATCCAGCAGCGCTTCTCCGGCAGCGGCGAGCTGGGCGGCCACGCGGTCGGCAACCTGCTGATCGTCGCGCTCTGGGAGAAGCTGGGCGACCCGGTCACCGCCCTGGACTGGGTCGGCCGGCTGCTGAACGTCCAGGGCCGGGTGCTGCCGATGTCGGCCGTCCCGCTGGACATCGAGGCCGTGGTCCGCGGCCACGACCCGGCGCGGCCCTGCGAGCTGAGCGCCGTCCGCGGCCAGGCCAGCGTGGCGGTCACCCCCGGCACCGTCCAGTCGATCCGGCTGCTGCCGGACGGTCCGCCGGCCGTGCCGGAGGCGGTCACCGCGGTGCGGGAGGCGGACTGGGTGGTGCTCGGCCCGGGCTCCTGGTTCACCAGCGTGCTGCCGCACCTGCTGGTGCCCGAGCTGGCCGCGGCGCTCGTCGAGACCCGCGCCCGCCGGCTGCTCACCCTGAACCTGGCCCCCCAGCCCGGGGAGACCGAGGGCTTCACCCCCCAGCGTCATCTGGAGGTCATCGCCGACCACGCCCCCGGGCTCGCCGTGGATGCGATCCTGGTGGATGAGCGGGCCGTCACCGGCGGGGCCTTCGGGCAGGCCGACCTGGACGGTCTGGAGAAGGCCGCCGCGCGGATGGGCGCCGCCCTGGTCCTCGGCCGGGTGGCCCGCACCGACGGTACGCCGCGACACGACCCGGAGCTCTTGGCTGCCGCGTACGACCGGATTTTCCGGACACATGGAAGGATCGGGGCATGGCGATGACTCCAGCGGTTAAGGACGAAATCAGCCGGCTCCCGGTCACCCGGGCCTGCTGCCGCAAGGCGGAGGTCTCGGCGATCCTGCGCTTCGCGGGCGGGCTGCACATCGTGAGCGGCCGCATCGTGATCGAGGCGGAGCTGGACACCGGAGCGGCGGCACGCCGACTGCGCAAGGACCTGCTGGAGATCTTCGGACACTCCTCGGACCTCGTCGTGATGGCTCCCGGCGGCCTGCGCAGGGGCAGCCGCTACGTGGTCCGCGTGGTCAAGGACGGCGAGCTGCTGGCCCGCCAGACCGGTCTGGTGGACGGCCGCGGCCGTCCGATCCGCGGGCTGCCCCCGGCGGTGGTCTCCGGGGCGACCTGTGACGCCGAGGCGGCCTGGCGCGGGGCGTTCCTGGCCCACGGCTCGCTCACCGAGCCGGGCCGGTCCTCCTCTCTGGAGATCACCTGCCCCGGTTCCGAGGCGGCCCTCGCCCTGGTCGGCGCGGCCCGCCGGCTCGGCATCCCGGCCAAGGCGCGCGAGGTCCGCGGCGTCGACCGGGTGGTCATCCGGGACGGTGACGCCATCGGCGCGCTGCTGACCCGGCTGGGCGCCCACGAGTCGGTGCTGGCATGGGAGGAGCGCCGGATGCGGCGCGAGGTCCGCGCCACCGCCAACCGGCTGGCCAACTTCGACGACGCCAACCTGCGCCGCTCGGCCCGCGCCGCGGTCGCGGCCGGCGCCCGGGTGCAGCGCGCGCTGGAGATCCTCGGCGAGGAGGTGCCCGAGCACCTGGCGGCCGCCGGCCAGCTGCGGATGCAGCACAAGCAGGCCTCGCTGGAGGAGTTGGGCGCGCTCGCCGACCCGCCGCTCACCAAGGACGCGGTGGCCGGCCGGATCCGCCGGCTGCTCGCGATGGCCGACAAGCGCGCCTCCGAGCTCGGCCTGCCCAGCACCGAGGCCAACCTGACCGACGAGATGGCGATGAACTGAGCCGACGGCGGCCGACCGGAAGGGTGTCACGGGCGTCCCACGAAGCGCCCCGCGTCCCATCCGTCTCATCCGTTGAACGACCGGCGTCCTGGATGGCGGACGCCGGTCGTTCCGTGTCCGAACCCAGTCGTCGGCCGGCGGCTCCGGGGGAGCCCGTCAACTCCCTCCGAGGGCAAGGACGGAAGGCCTGATCAGGCCGTATTACCGCGCCACGCCGGGGCTTGCGGCGGTGGACGGATGTGCTCCGGCGGGCCCAGGAGGGGTAGGGTCGGACCTGGTCGGGGAAAGCCCAAATTCCAACCCCGTCGGCAATAGCGCCGGCGTACCTACATGAGGAGATCGGTTTCGTGACGATCCGGGTAGGCATCAACGGATTCGGCCGCATCGGTCGCAACTTCTTCCGAGCGGTTCAGGCCCAGGGCGCGGACATCGAGATCGTCGGTGTCAACGACCTGACCGACACCAAGACCCTGGCTCACCTGCTCAAGTACGACTCGATCCTGGGCACCTTCCCGGGCGAGGTCTCGCACACCGAGAACAGCATCACCGTCGACGGCAAGACCTTCAAGGTCATCGCCGAGCGCGACCCGGCCAACCTCCCCTGGGGCGAGCTGGGCGTCGACATCGTGATCGAGTCGACGGGCATCTTCACCAAGGCCGAGGCGGCCAAGAAGCACGTCACCGCCGGTGCCAAGAAGGTCATCATCTCGGCGCCCGCCAGCGACGAGGACGTCACCATCGTCATGGGCGTCAACGACCACAAGTACGACCCGGCGAACCACACGGTCATCTCCAACGCCTCCTGCACCACCAACTGCGTGGCGCCGCTGGCGAAGGTGCTGAACGAGAACTTCGGCATCGTCAAGGGTCTGATGACCACGGTGCACGCCTACACGAACGACCAGGTCACCCTCGACTTCCCGCACAAGGACCTGCGTCGCGCCCGCGCCGCGGCCCTCAACATCATCCCGACCTCCACCGGTGCCGCCAAGGCGACCGCGCTGGTCCTGCCCGAGCTGAAGGGCAAGCTGGACGGCACCTCGCTGCGCGTCCCGGTCCCGACCGGCTCGATCACCGACCTGGTCGTCACCCTGGAGCGCGAGGTCACCGTCGAGGAGGTCAACGCGGCCTTCCAGAAGGCGGCCGAGGGCGACCTCAAGGGCATCCTGCAGTACACCGAGGACCCGATCGTCTCCTCCGACATCGTGAACTCGCCGTTCTCCACGATCTTCGACTCGCTGATGACCATGGCCCAGGGCAACCAGGTCAAGGTCTTCGGCTGGTACGACAACGAGTGGGGCTACTCCAACCGACTCGTCAACCTGACCACCCTCGTCGGTGGCCAGCTCTGACGCAGCGGGAGCTGACGTGAAGTGAGGGGGAGGGGCCCGGAAGGCGGTCGAGCCGTCCGGGCCCCTTCTCTGCGCACCCTCGAACGTGACTCCCCGGGTGGCCCGCCGGTGTGCCGCCCACAGCCGCCCTTCTTGGGGCGCGCCCCGCGCGGTACCTTTCGTGGCCGCCTTCTCTTGAGCAACGCCTCTCCCCGGGAGACCAGAAGATCGTGAAGACCATCGAAGACCTCGACGTCGCCGGCAAGCGGGTGTTCGTCCGAGCCGACCTGAACGTCCCGCTGTCGGACGGCAGGATCACCGACGACGGCCGCATCCGCGCCGTCGCGCCGACCATCGCCAAGCTGGTGCAGGCCGGCGCCAAGGTCGTCGTCGCCTCCCACCTGGGCCGTCCCAAGGGCGAGCCCGACCCGCAGTTCTCCCTCGCCCCGGTGGCCGTGCGCCTCGGCGAGATCCTCGGCCGGCCGGTCGCCTTCGCGACCGACACCGTGGGCGAGAGCGCGAAGGCCACCGTCGCCGCCCTGGCCGACGGCGAGGTCACGCTGCTGGAGAACCTGCGCTTCAACGCCGGCGAGACCAGCAAGGACGACGCCGAGCGCGGCGCCTTCGCGGACGAGCTGGCGGGTCTGGCCGACCTGTACGTCGGCGACGGCTTCGGCGCCGTGCACCGCAAGCACGCCTCGGTGTACGACCTGCCGGCCCGCCTGCCGCACGCGGTCGGCGACCTGATCGCCGCCGAGGTGGGCGTCCTCAAGCGCCTCACCGAGGAGGTCGAGCGCCCGTACGCGGTGGTGCTCGGCGGCTCCAAGGTCTCCGACAAGGTCGGCGTGATCGACAACCTGCTCGGCAAGGCCGACCGCATCCTGATCGGCGGCGGCATGGCGTACACCTTCCTGTACGCGCTGGGCCACGAGGTCGGCATCTCGCTGTTGCAGAAGGACCAGGTCCCCACCGTCCTGGAGTACCTGGAGCGGGCCAAGGCCAACGGCGTCGAGTTCGTGCTGCCGGTGGACGTCGCGATCTCCGCGAGCTTCCCCGACACCAAGACCCACGCCCCGGTCCTGGACTACGAGGTCGTCGACGCGGACGCCATCCCGGCGGACAAGGAGGGCCTGGACATCGGCCCGAAGACCCGGGCGCTGTTCGCCGAGAAGCTGGCCGACGCGAAGACGGTGTTCTGGAACGGCCCGCTGGGCGTGTTCGAGCACCCGACCTTCGCCGAGGGCACCAAGTCCGTCGCCCAGGCCCTGCTGGACAGCGACGCGTTCACCGTGGTCGGTGGCGGCGACTCCGCCGCGGCCGTCCGCATCCTGGGCTTCGACGAGACGAAGTTCGGGCACATCTCTACCGGCGGTGGCGCGAGCCTCGAGTACCTGGAGGGCAAGACCCTCCCCGGTCTCGCCGCCCTGGAAGGCTGAAAGCATGAGCGAGCGTCTCCCGCTGATGGCGGGCAACTGGAAGATGAACCTCAACCACCTTGAGGCCATCCAGCACACCCAGAAGCTGGCCTTCGCGCTGGCCGAGAAGGACTACGAGGCCGTCGAGGTCGCCGTCCTGGTGCCGTTCACCGACCTGCGTTCGGTCCAGACCCTGGTCGACGGCGACAAGCTGAAGATCAAGTACGGCTCGCAGGACATCTCCAAGCACGACTCCGGTGCCTACACCGGCGAGATCTCCGGCCCGATGCTGGCCAAGCTGAAGTGCACCTACGCGGTGATCGGCCACTCGGAGCGCCGCCAGTACCACGGCGAGGACGAGGCGATCGTCAACGCCAAGGTGAAGGCCGCCTACCGCAACGGGATCGTCCCGATCCTGTGCATCGGCGAGCCGCTGGAGATCCGCAAGGCCGGCACCCACGTCGAGTACACCCTGGCCCAGCTCGACGGCGCCCTGGAGGACGTGTCGGCCGGCCTGGCCGAGTCCGTCGTGATCGCCTACGAGCCGGTCTGGGCGATCGGCACCGGCGAGGTGGCGACCCCCGAGGACGCCCAGGAGGTCTGCGCCGCGATCCGCAAGCGGCTCGCCGAGCTGTACGACGCCGAGCTGGCCGGCAAGGTCCGCGTGCTGTACGGCGGCTCGGTGAAGTCCTCCAGCGCGGCCGGCCTGATGGCCAAGCCGGACGTCGACGGTGCGCTGATCGGCGGTGCCTCCCTGGACGCCGAGGAGTTCGTCAAGATCGTGCGCTACCGTGAGCAGGCAGTAGGCTAACGCCGCCGCAGCAACGTAGGCTTTGGGGCCGGACCGCTTCGTCGTGGTCCGGCCCCTTGGCCGAAGATAACGAGAGAGTTGGTCCCGTCGTGGTTATCGGGTTCTCGATTGCCCTGATCATCTTCAGCATGCTGATGATCCTCCTTGTGCTGCTGCACAAGGGGAAGGGCGGCGGCCTGTCCGACATGTTCGGCGGCGGCGCGATGTCGACCGGCGGCGGTTCGGCGGTGGCCGAGCGCAACCTGGACCGCATCACGGTCGTCGTGGGCGTCGGCTGGTTCGCCTGCATCATCGTGCTCGGCCTGGTGATGAAGTACCAGGGTGTCGAGTAAGCCTGACACCCCGTAGCCCGGCGGCCTATCCTGGTGCGGTCCGGGGCGGAGGCGGTGGGTGGCGCAACCTTAACTCCTGCTTACACTAGGACGACTTTCGCCACCGACGCGCACCGCGGCGGGTCGGCGCACCAGCACGCAGGGAGTCAGACCGTGGCAAGTGGCAACGCCATCCGTGGCAGCAGGGTCGGAGCGGGCCCGATGGGCGAGGCGGAGCGCGGCGAGTCCGCCCCGCGCAACCGGATCTCCTTCTGGTGTGCCAACAAGCACGAGACCCGCCCGAGCTTCGCCGCCGAGGCCGTCATCCCGGACACCTGGGACTGCCCGCGCTGCGGATTCCCGGCCGGGCAGGACGAGCACAACCCGCCCGCCCCCTCGCGCAACGAGCCGTACAAGACCCACCTCGCCTACGTCCGTGAGCGGCGCACCGACGCCGACGGAGAGGCGATCCTCGCCGAGGCGCTCGCCAAGCTGCGCGGCGAGATCTGAGCCCCCGCGGAGGCTCACCGGTCCTGAGCGTGTAAGCCGAAGGGCGTCACCGTCATCGCGACGGTGACGCCCTTCGGCTTACCCGTGCCTCAGGCCGAGGCGGGAGGATACAGCTGCGGGGGGATCCGCTCCGCCGCGGCGCGGTCCAGCAGCCACAGGGTGCGGGCCCGGCCGTACGCGCCGGAGGCCGGGGCCTGGAGCTCGCCGGGGCCGGACAGGGCCAGCGCGACCGCGCCCGCCTTGTCCTCGCCGGCCGCCAGCAGCCAGACCTCGCGGGCCGAGCGGATCGCCGGCAGGGTCAGCGAGACCCGGGTGGGCGGGGGCTTGGGCGCACCGCGCACCCCGACCACGGTCAGCTCGGCCTCCCGGACGCCCGGGTGCTCGGGGAAGAGCGAGGCGACATGGGTGTCCGGGCCGACGCCGAGCAGCAGCACGTCGAAGGTCGGCACCCCGAGCCGGTCGCCCGGCCCGGCGGCCTTGGCCAGTTCCTCGGCGTAGCGGGCGGCGGCCGCCTCCACGTCCGAGCCGTCCACCCCGTCCGAGGCGGGCATCTCGTGCACCCGCGCCGGGTCCAGCGGGACGGCGTCCAGCAGCTCCGCGCGGGCCTGGACGACGTTGCGCTCCGGGTCGCCGGAGGGCAGGAAGCGCTCGTCGCCCCACCAGAGGTCCAGCCGGGCCCAGTCGACCGCGTCCCGCGCCGGGGAGGCGGCGATGGCGGCCAGCAGGGCGTTGCCGTTGCGCCCGCCCGTGAGCACCACCGAGGCGGTGCCGCGGGCGGCCTGGGCGTCCACGATCCGGGTGATCAGCCGGGCCGCGGCGGCCTGCGCCATCAGCTCCTTGTCGCGGTGGACGACCAGCTGCGGAGTGGCCGCGGTCATGCGCCGGCCTTCCCGCCGGCGCGCTTGGCGGGCGCCTTCTTCGCCGGGGCCGCCTTCCGGCCCGCCTTCGCGGCGGAGTCCTTCCGGGCGGCGTCCTTCTCGGCCGTGGCGGCGTCGGCGGGCAGCTTGGCCGTCACCCGGGCCGGGTTGGCGACCGCGGCCTCGACCACGGCCGGGCTCGCCGGCTCGGAGAGGGGCTCGGAGACCGGCTCGGGCGCGTGCCCGGCCGGGGAGGCCTCGACGGCGGGCTCGCGCAGCCGGTCGACCGGGGTGCGGACGGCCGTCGCGTAGATGTCGTCCGGGTCGAGCCGCCGCAGCTCCTCGGCGATCAGCTCGGACGTCTCGCGGCGCTTGAGCGCCACCTGGCGGTCCGGGGCCTCCGGCATGGACAGCGCGCCCATCAGGCCGTCCGGGCGGTCCAGGGTGATGTCCCCGTCCGCGGTGCGCAGCCGCACCGCGGTGATGCCGGGGCCACCGGTGACCACCCGCTCGACCGGGACGTGCAGCCGGGTGTACAGCCACAGGCCGAGCAGCTCGACGCTGGGGTTGTAGGATTCGCCCTCGACCACCGCGGAGGTGATCGTGGCGGGCCGCTGGTCCAGCGCGGCGGCCAGCATCGAGCGCCAGCCGGTGATCCGGGTCCAGGCCAGGTCGGTGTCGCCGGGGGTGTAGCTCTGCGCCCGCTGGGCGAGCTGGCCCACCGGGGACTCGGCGGTGACCGCGTCGGTGATCCGGCGCTGGGCGATGGCGCCCAACGGGTCCTGGCCGGGGTGCAGCGGCGCGTTGTCCGGCCACCAGACGACCACGGGGGCGTCCGGCAGCAGCAGCGGCAGTACGACCGACTGGGCGTGCGCGGCCAGCTCGCCGTGCATCCGCAGGATGACCGTCTCACCGGAGCCGGCGTCGGAGCCGACCAGGATCTCGGCGTCCAGGCGGGTCTCGGCGCGGGCCCGGGGCGAGCGCCCGGCGCGCTTGATGACCGCCAGGGTGCGCGAGGGGTGCTCGCGGGAGGCGTCGTTGGCGGCCTTGAGGGCGTCGTAGGCGCTGCCCTCGTCGGTCACGATCACCAGCGTGAGCACCATGCCGGCGGCGGTGGCGCCGCTCGTCCGGCGGGCCTCCATGAGCGCGGCGTTGATCTTGCTGGAGGTGGTGTTGGTGAGGTCGATCTTCATGGCCGGCGCCAGCTCCTGCCGTCTCGTGCGAGCATCTCGTCCGCCTCCACCGGGCCCCAGGTGCCGGCCGGGTACTGCGCCGGCTTGCCGTGGGTGTCCCAGTACTTCTCGATCGGGTCGAGGATCTGCCAGGAGAGCTCGACCTCCTGGTGACGCGGGAAGAGGTTGGCGTCGCCGAGCAGCACGTCCAGGATCAGCCGCTCGTACGCCTCCGGGGAGGACTCGGTGAAGGACTCGCCGTACGCGAAGTCCATCGTGACGTCCCGGACCTCGAAGGAGGTGCCCGGCACCTTGGAACCGAACCGCACGGTGACGCCCTCGTCCGGCTGGACCCGGATGACCAGGGCGTTCTGCCCGAGCTCCTCGGTCGCGTAGGAGTCGAACGGCAGGTACGGGGCGCGCTGGAAGACCACCGCGATCTCGGTGACCCGGCGGCCCAGGCGCTTGCCGGTGCGCAGGTAGAACGGCACGCCCGCCCAGCGGCGGTTGTTGATCTCCAGCTTGATGGCCGCGTAGGTGTCGGTCTTGGAGTCCGGGTTGATGCCGTCCTCGTCGAGGTAGCCGCCGACCTCCTCGCCGCCCTGCCAGCCGGCCGCGTACTGGCCGCGCACGGTGTGCTCACCGAGGTCGGCCGGGAGCTTGACGGCGCTGAGCACCTTGAGCTTCTCGGCCACCAGCGCCTTGGGGTGGAAGGACGCCGGCTCCTCGATGGCGGTGAGCGCCATCAGCTGGAGCAGGTGGTTCTGGATGACGTCCCGGGCCGAGCCGATGCCGTCGTAGTAGCCCGCGCGGCCGCCGATGCCGATGTCCTCGGCCATGGTGATCTGCACGTGGTCGACGTACGAGCGGTTCCAGATCGGCTCGAACATCTGGTTGGCGAAGCGCAGCGCCAGGATGTTCTGGACGGTCTCCTTGCCCAGGTAGTGGTCGATCCGGAAGACCTCGTCCCGGGGGAAGACCTCGTGGACGATCCGGTTCAGCTCCTGGGCGCTCTCCAGGTTGTGGCCGAAGGGCTTCTCGATGACGGCGCGCCGCCAGGAGCCCTTGGGCGGGTCGGCCAGGCCGTGCTTCTTCAGCTGCTGGACGACGGTGGGGAAGAACTTCGGCGGGACGGACAGGTAGAAGGCGAAGTTGCCGCCCGTGCCCTGCGCCTTGTCGAGCTCGTCGATGGTCTCGCGGAGCTTGTCGAAGGCGTCGTCGTCGTCGAAGGTGCCCTGGATGAAGCGCATGCCCTTGGCGAGCTGCTGCCAGACCTCCTCGCGGAAGGGGGTGCGGGCGTGCTGCTGGACGGCGTCGTGCACCTCCTTGGCGAAGTCCTCGTCCTCCCACTCGCGGCGGGCGAAGCCGACGAGCGAGAAGCCCGGCGGCAGCAGGCCGCGGTTGGCCAGGTCGTAGATGGCCGGCATCAGCTTCTTGCGGGACAGGTCGCCGGTGACCCCGAAGATGACCAGGCCCGACGGCCCCGCGATGCGCGGGAGCCGTCGGTCTGAGGGGTCACGGAGCGGGTTGACGGGCGCCGGCGGGGGGTCGCCCGCGTCCGATTCGGCCGTCAACTCGGGGAATTCAGTGCTCACTGAAGGTGGCTCCGCTTTCGTGCGCTGAACTGTGTGAGCAGGGGGTCACTTCTCGTCGGCGTGCGCGGCCAGCGAGGCGGTGACGGTGTCGAGCAGCTCGTTCCACGACTGCTCGAACTTCTCGACGCCCTCGTCCTCCAGCACCTGCACCACGTCGTCGTAGTCCACGCCGGCGGCGGCGATGGCGGCCATGACGGCCTCGGCGTCGGCGTAGTTGGGGACGATGGTGCCGCCGGTGACCACGCCGTGGTCGCCGGTGGCGTCCAGGGTGGCCTCGGGCATGGTGTTCACGGTGCCCGGGGCGACGAGCTCGGTGACGTACAGGGTGTCCGGCAGGGCCGGGTCCTTGACGCCGGTGGAGGCCCACAGCGGACGCTGCGGCTTGGCGCCGGCGGCCTCCAGGGCCTTCCAGCGGTCGCTGCCCGCGCTCTTGCCGTCGACCGTGCCGAAGACCTCCTCGTACGCCTGGTAGGCGAGGCGGGCGTTGGCGAGGGCGGCCTTGGAACGCAGCTGCTTGGCGTCACCGCCGATCTTGTCGAGACGCTTGTCGATCTCGGTGTCCACGCGGGACACGAAGAAGGAGGCGACCGACTCGATCTGGGAGAGGTCCAGGCCCTTGGCCTTGGCGGCCTCCAGGCCGGTCAGGAAGGCGTCGATGACGGCCTTGTAGCGCTCCAGCGAGAAGATCAGGGTGACGTTGACGCTGATGCCCTTGCCGATGACCTCGCTGATCGCGGGCAGGCCGGCCTTGGTGGCGGGGATCTTGATGAACACGTTGGGGCGGTCCACCAGCCACCACAGCTGCTTGGCCTCGGCGACCGTCGGGGCGGTCCTGTGGGCCAGGCGCGGGTCGACCTCGATGGAGACCCGGCCGTCGCGGCCGTTGGAGGCGTCGTAGACCGGGCGCAGCACGTCGGCGGCGTCGCGCACGTCGGAGGTGGTGATCATGCGGATCGCCTCGTCGGTGGTGACCCCGCGGACGGCGAGGTCGCGCAGCTGGCCGTCGTAGGAGCTGTGGCCGCCGCCGATGGCCTTCTGGAAGATGGTCGGGTTGGTGGTGACGCCCACCACGTGCTTGTTCTGCACCAGCTCGGCGAGGTTGCCGGTGTTCAGCCGCTCGCGGCTGAGGTCGTCCAGCCAGATCGCCACGCCTTCGTCGCTGAGGCGCTTCAGTGCGTCGGTCATGGTGCTTCAGTCCTTCTTCTTCTGTTGCGGTGAGGTCTGCGGGGCGGGGCCGCGCGCCCGCGTGCGGGCGGGGTGCGCGGCCCCGGGGCCGTCAGCGGTTGACGGCTTCGAGCGAGCGCAGGGCGTTGTGGGCCTCGGCGACGACCCGCTCGGCGGTCAGGCCGAACTCCTCGAAGAGCACCTTGTAGTCGGCGGAGGCGCCGAAGTGCTCCAGCGAGACGATCCGGCCGTGGTCGCCGACCAGCTCGCGCCAGCCCTGGGCGATGCCGGCCTCGACCGAGACGCGGGCCTTGACGGTGGGCGGCAGGACGCTGTCGCGGTACGCCTGGTCCTGCTCCTGGAACCACTCGAAGGACGGCAGCGAGACCACGCGGGTGGCGATGCCCTCGCCCTCCAGCACCTCGCGGGCCTTGACGGCCAGCTGCACCTCGGAGCCGGTGCCCAGCAGGATCACCTGCGGGTCGCCGTTCGAGGCCTCGGCCAGCACGTAGCCGCCCTTGGCCGTGCCCTCGGCGGAGGCGAACACCTCGCGGTCGAAGGTGGGGACGTTCTGGCGGGTGAGCGCCAGGCCGACCGGGCCGGGGTGGGTGGTCTGCCGCTCCAGGACGGTGCGCCAGGCGACGGCGGTCTCGTTGGCGTCGGCCGGGCGGACCATGGCCAGGCCCGGGATGGCGCGCAGCGAGGCCATGTGCTCGACCGGCTGGTGGGTCGGGCCGTCCTCGCCGAGGCCGATGGAGTCGTGCGTCCACACGTAGGTGACCGGCAGCTTCATCAGCGCGGCCAGGCGCACGGCCGGGCGCATGTAGTCGGCGAAGACCAGGAAGGTGCCGCCGAAGACCCGGGTGCGGCCGTGCAGGGCGATGCCGTTCATGGTCGAGCCCATGGCGTGCTCGCGGATGCCGAAGTGGATGGTCCGGCCGTACGGGCTCGCCGTCTTGAGGGGGTTGCCCTCGGGGAGGAAGGAGCTGTCCTCGTCGATGGTGGTGAGGTTGGACTCGGCGAGGTCGGCCGAGCCGCCCCACAGCTCCGGGATGACCGCGCCGAAGGCCTTGAGGGTCTCGCCGGAGGCCTTGCGGGTGGCGACCTCCTTGCCCGGCTCGAAGACCGGCAGGGCCTTCTTCCAGCCCTCGGGCAGCTCGCCGGCCTGGATGCGGTCGAACTCGGCGGCGCGGTGCGGGTGGGCCGCGCGCCAGGCGGTGATCTCGCGGTCCCAGGCGTCACGGGCAGCCTTGCCGCGCTGGATGACCCGGCGGGAGTGCTCGATGACCTTGTCGCTGACCTCGAAGGTCTTCTCCGGGTCGAAGCCCAGGACCTTCTTGGTGGCGGCGATCTCGGCGGCGCCGAGCGCGGAGCCGTGGGCCTTGGCGGTGTTCTGGGCGTCCGGGGCCGGCCAGGCGATGATCGTGCGCATAGCGATCATCGACGGGCGGGAGGTCTCGGCGCGCGCGGCCTCCAGGGCCTCGGCCAGCGCGGCGACGTCGATGTCACCGTTGGACTTCGGGACGACCCGCTGGACGTGCCAGCCGTACGCCTCGTAGCGCTTGAGCACGTCCTCCGAGAAGGCGGTCTCGGTGTCGCCCTCGATGGAGATGTGGTTGTCGTCGTACAGGGCGACGAGGTTGCCCAGCTTCTGGTGGCCGGCCAGCGAGGAGGCCTCGGCGGAGATGCCCTCCTCCAGGTCGCCGTCGGAGACGACGGCCCAGACGGTGTGGTCGAACGGGCTCTCGCCGGCCGGGGCGTCCGGGTCGAACAGGCCGCGCTCGAAGCGGGCGGCCATCGCCATGCCGACCGCGTTGGCGATGCCCTGGCCGAGCGGGCCGGTGGTGGTCTCGACGCCGGCGGTGTGGCCGTGCTCGGGGTGGCCGGGGGTGCGGCTGCCGGCGACGCGGAAGGCCTTCAGATCGTCCAGCTCCAGGCCGTAGCCCGACAGGTAGAGCTGGGTGTACAGGGTCAGGCTGGTGTGCCCGGGGGAGAGGACGAACCGGTCGCGGCCCGGCCAGGACGGGTCGGTCGGGTCGTGGCGCAGGAAGCGCTGGAAGATGAGGTAGGCCGCGGGGGCCAGCGACATGGCCGTCCCGGGGTGTCCGTTACCGACCTTCTGGACCGCGTCCATGGCCAGTACGCGGGCGGTGTCGACCGTGCGTTCGTCCAGCTCGGACCACTCGAATGGCGTGCTCACCCTGTCTCAGGGCTCCTTCCGTTGTGAAGAGTGACCCCGTGAATGGGGACCGGGTCGGCCACGTCGCTGTGGCCCGACGCTTGGGTGGTGCCGGTCACGGAGGGTAGATCCCGCTTCTGCACGGGAGCCTACCGCTCGGGCAGGGGCTCACCCTTCGTGCTTGGACAACCCGTCTCCTCCGAGCCTGATTCCCCCTGGTTGATCCCACGAGGGGATCACTGGAACTTTTGTCCCACCCTCTCCTGGTCCGAACGGGTTTGCCCGCCCGGTGGTCAGGACGGGGGAGCGGGGTCGCCCGAGGTCAGCTTCGTCGGTTCACCCAGGGGTGTGCGTTCCGCCCCGCCGGGGGACCCCGGAGCCGGTGGGGAGATATGGAGCGTCTAAGGTGGCGTGGTACGCGCAGAGCGGACGAATCGGGGAGCTCCGTTCCCGTGGTCGCCTGCGAAGCTTCATCTTCAGTTGGGGTGTTAGTGACCGCCGTCGAATCCCGTCCCGCCGGGGTCACCGGGGCGACGCCTGCGCACCGGCCGTTCGGGGCCCGTGTCGGCGCTTTCGTCGCACTGACCAAGCCTCGGATCATCGAGCTGCTGCTGATCACCACCGTGCCGGTGATGTTCCTGGCACAGCGCGGTGTCCCGGACCCGCTGCTGGTGCTGGAGGTCGTGGTCGGCGGCTACCTGTCGGCCGGCGGTGCCAACGCCCTCAACATGTACATCGACCGGGACATCGACGCGGTGATGTCGCGCACCGAGCGCCGTCCGATCGTCACCGGGATGGTCTCGCCGCGCGAGGCGCTGGTCTTCGGCATCGCGCTGGGCGTCGGCTCGACGATCTGGCTGGCCTACCTGGTCAACCCGCTGTCCTCGCTGCTGGCGCTGACGGCGCTGCTCTTCTACGTGTTCGTCTACACGCTGGGCCTGAAGCGGCGCACCGCGCAGAACATCGTCTGGGGCGGCATCGCCGGCTGCATGCCGGTCTTCGTCGGCTGGGCCGCGGTGACCAACTCGGTGTCCTGGTCGGCGCTGGTGCTCTTCCTCGTCATCTTCTTCTGGACGCCGCCGCACTACTGGCCGCTGTCGATGAAGGTCCGCGAGGACTACGCCCGGGCCGGCGTGCCGATGCTGCCGGTGATCAAGGGCAACCTGGCGGTCGCCCGCCAGATCGTCGCCTACTCCTGGGTCATGGTCGGCGTCTCGCTGCTGCTGTGGCCGCTGGCCGAGACCAGCTGGCTGTACCCGGTCTCCGCGGTGGTGCTCGGCGCGGCCTGGCTGAAGGAGGCGCACGGGCTGCACGCCCGCGCCAAGGCCGGGGTCGTGGGCGCCAAGCTCAAGGAGATGCGGCTGTTCCACTGGTCCATCACCTACCTGACGCTGCTGTTCGTGGTGATCGCGGTGGACCCGTTCGTGAAGTAGCGGCACCCGTCGTCGCAGGGGCCCCGGTCTTCGGACCGGGGCCCTTCGCGTTCCCCGAGCCGCTACCGGCGGGGCGGCAGCCCGCTCGGCCCGACGTGGTCGTCCAGCCAGTCCCTGAGCGGCTGGGAGGCCCGCAGGAAGTCCGTGATCCGCCGGTACGCGGTCCGGGTGCCCAGCCACTGCGCCGGGGGCCACTCCTGCCAGGCGACCAGGCCCTTGTGCCGCAGCAGCTCGATCCGGGGGTGGTCCTTGGGCCAGCCGCGCGGGGCGCTCCTCAGGGAGTCCCGGCCGACCACCTGCGGGCCGTCCGCGCGGACGGCGGCGATCACCCGCTCCAGCTCCGCGCCGGAGACGTCCTCGGCGACCGCGGCCCGGTAGCGCTCCAGCTGGTCGCTCGCCAGCCGGTACATCCCGTTGCCGCAGGCCAGGCCGTCGGCGGAGAGCTGGACGTAGCCGCCGGCCTCCAGATGGGCGCCGATGTGCGTCTTGTACGGGGACTTGTCGGCGCTGAAGCGGACGTCCCGGTTGGGTCGGAAGATCTTGCCCGGCCCGAACTCCGGCTCCAGCTCGGCGAGCAGGTCCTCCATCGGGCCGCGCACCGCCTGCTCGTACCAGCCTTTGTGGGACTGCCAGAAGGTCTTGGAGTTGTCGGCCTCCAGCTGCTCGTAGAAGTCGAGCGCCTCGGCCGGCCAGCCATGGAAGGTCACCCCACCAGTATGTGGCCCGGTGCACACGCCGCCCCCGTCGCCAGCTCCGCTACCGCTCGGTAGGCTGCGCTCATGAGCAGCGCAGAGACCGCCACCCCCGCCGCGCCGGACGCCCGTGCCGAGCGCCGGGCCAAGCGCATCGCCAAGAACCTGACCGCCTTCGCGAAGCAGCACGGCGGCAGCGCCGAGGGCGTCGTCGAGTACGTCGGCTCCATGGCCACCCGGATCGTCGTGGTCGGCGCGGACGGCGCCTGGGGCGACCAGGTCGCGCCCAGCTACGCCGTCGGCCGCCGGGCCGCCGAGCTCGCCGGGGTCACCCTGCACGACGACTTCGAGGGCGAGCTGGGCCTGAAGGTGAAGACCGGCGCGTACGAGTGGAAGCGGATGGCTGGCATCCAGATCGGCGGCTGAGACCGCACACGGGCAGCGACGCGGAAGGGCCCCGGGGATCACCCCGGGGCCCTTCCCGTGCGTACGGCGTGCGGGTTACGGCCTGCGGTGCTCAGGCGGCGGCGGCCTGCGGCTCGCGCCGCTGCGCCGGGGTCTGGGGCGCCCCGTCGGCGGGACGCTCGCGCAGCGCCAGCGGGATCCGCAGCGCGGCGATCCAGGTCAGCGTGGCGCCCAGCATGTGCACCCCGACCAGCAGCTCGGGCACGTCGGTGAAGTACTGGACGAAGCCCAGCACGCCCTGGACCAGCAGGACCACCAGCAGCTGGACCGCCCGGGAGCGGGCGGCGGCCGGGGCCTTGACGGCCGCCAGGGTGAAGATCACCGCGATCGCCAGGCCGACCGAGACGAACGCGAGGTCCGCGTGGACCTGGGCGAGCCGGTCGTAGTCCAGCGGGATCCGCGGCACGATCTTGTTGTCCCGGGGTGTCCCGGGGTGGTGCCCGGCGCCGGTGACCAGGGTCCCGGCCGCGACCAGCAGGCCGATCGCCAGCACCAGCACGTACGACAGCTGGATCACCGGCCTGGCGACCAGCGGCCGCGGCGGGCCGTCGCCCTCCGGGGCGCGCTCCCACATCAGCAGCGCGACCGTGACCAGGGCCATCGCGGCGATCAGGTGCACCGCCACTGTGTACGGGTTCAGGCCGGTCAGCACGGTGATGCCGCCGATCACGGCGTTGGACATCACCAGCCAGAACTGCGCCCAGCCGAGCCGGGTCATCGGACGCCGCCACGGGCGGGTGCAGCGGGCGGCCAGGATGGCCCAGCCGACCGCCGCGCTCAGCACGTAGGTGAGCATCCGGTTGGTGAACTCGATGACGCCGTGCAGGCCCATCTCGGGCGTGGGCGTCAGGCTCTCGTCGGTGCAGCGGGGCCAGGTGGTGCAGCCGAGGCCGGAGGCGGTGAGCCGGACGGCGCCGCCGGTGACCACGATCACGACGCTCATCACCAGTGCGGCGAGGGCGGCGCGGCGGACCACGGCGGCGGACGGCTGCCAGCGCTCGGCGAGCCAGGAGAAGGGGTTAGGCACGCGCTCAATCGTAGGCGTCCTTACAGGCGATCTTCGGGCGGGGCGCGGGCCGGGCGGGTGCGGGGTGACCGGAGGGGCGGGGGCCGGACGGAGGCGGGGTGACCGGTGGGGTGCGCGGGACCAAACGGGACTGTTCGGGCAAGGCGGTCAATGGTCTTGACCAATTACCCGCCCGGCCGAAAGAGTGCGGTTTGGTCCATACCATTTTCGGGCCGCCACCCACCCCCGCCCCTGACGCGGAGATCCAGCACATGCGCATACGCAAGCCCGCCGCAGCCCTCGCGCTCGGCGGCTCCCTCGCCCTGGCCGCCCTCATCGCCCCGGGCGCCCACGCGAACCCCCAGCCCGGCGAGACGTGCCGGAGCCTCGGCGTCGCCAACCTCTACGGCGAGTTCATCGAGGGCGACGACACCCACACGCCCGACGCCGAGGGCGCGGTCGCGGTCGGCGGCAACGCCGACTTCACCGGAGGCTTCTCGGTCGGCCAGGAGCTGACCCCCGAGCAGATCAAGGCCCTGCCGGGCGGCAACGCCCTGGTCGTGGCCGGAAAGCTCACCGGCCACAACACCCAGGTGATGAAGGGCAACGGCGTCTACGGCGCCAAGGACGCGGCCGCCGTGATCCAGGCCCACCAGGGCACCGTCGGCCAGGGCGCCTCCCCGATCGACTTCGCGGCCGAGTTCGCCAAGCTGCGCGCCGCCTCCACCGCGCTGGCCGCCACGCCGCAGACCGCCGGCGCCACGGTCGAGGCCAAGGGCGCCGCGCTGTACCTGACCGCCGGCGACGCCAAGCTGAACAGCTTCACGCTCACCGCCGCTACCCTGCAGGGCGCCAAGGACGTCTACCTCAAGGTCCCGGCCGGCTCGGTCACCGTGGTGAACGTCACGGGTGACGCGTACGACATGGCCGCCGCCAAGACCACCGGCTTCCACCTGTGGGACGACGGCAAGAAGGCCTACGTCCTGGACGACAAGCTGCAGAGCGCGGCCGGCGGGGCGATCCGGGCCAAGCTGCTGTGGAACTTCCCGACCGCCACCAAGGTCGTCAAGAACAGCCAGGCCGCCTGGGCCGGCACCGTGCTCTCGCCGAACGCCCACTTCGACCTCGGCACCGGCGGCCCGGTCAACGGCTCGGTCATCGCCAAGTCGCTCAAGGGCAGCGGCGGCGCCGAGACCCACCACTACCCCTTCACCGGCTGCCTGCCCGGCGAGGTGCCGACCACGCCGCCCACGGTGCCGCCGACCGGGCCGACCGGCTCGCCCTCGGCCACGCCGAGCACCCCCGGTGGCACGCCGACCACCCCGGGCTCCTCCACGAGCCCGTCCGCCCCGACAAGCCCGGGTGCCACGCCGTCCGCGAGCGCCTCCACCAGCGCGCCCGTCACCCCGGGCGCCTCCGCGAGCCCCTCGGCGACCAGCACCGGCGGCGGCCTGGCCACCACCGGCTCCGGCCCGGTGCTGCCGCTGGCGATCGGCGGAGCCGTCGTGATCGCGGCCGGCGGCGCGATCGTGGTGGCGACCCGTCGCCGCCGGGCGGGCGGGCAGGCCTGACGTTCCCCCGGGGCTGGCCGTTCGGTCGGCCCGGTGCCCCCGGCGGTCGGAAGCGATCGCCGGGGGCATTCCTGTTTCCGCCAATGTGACCGGAACCGATCAAGTCCACCGGGGCGGTGTTCCACGAGGTGACGGGTGTGATGGGCTGCCGATGCACATCAGGGGCCGGACGGGACAGGCGAATTCCGGTCGTACGGCGGGGGTGGCACGGTGCGGGAGTGCCGGTAGAGTCCCCCGCACAGTCGTAGCGGGCCACCGCTGATCACTCAACGCGCCTGCTGCACAAGACCGTTCGGAGGGAACTACGAAATGGCGCGACAGCAGCGGCACGTCGGTGCGCGTACGGCGGCCCTGGCCGGGACGGCGGCAGCGGCCGTCCTGCTGCCCCTGGCACTGGCGACCGGCGCCTCGGCGCACACGCCCAAGTGGCAGGTGACCTGCGACAAGGTCTCCATCGACCTGACCAACTACAGCGACGCCAAGGGCGTGAAGAACTCGGTCAGCCTGACCATCGACGGCCAGAAGGTGCTGGACCAGCACGAGTTCGGCAAGTCGTACCAGGCGACCTTCCCGGTGAAGGACCACAACGCGCCGATCACCGCGACCTTCGTGGTCACCACCACGGAGGACCCGAAGAACTCCGACTGGAACAAGACGGAGACCAAGACGATCGAGGTCTGCCACACGCCGACCCCGACCCCGACGCCCACCCCCACCAAGACCCCCACGCCCACCCCGACCACCACCACAACGGCCACGCCGAGCCCGACCGCCACGCCGACCACCTCGCCGTCGGCCACCCCGAGCCGGACCCCGTCGCCCACGGTGAGCCCGGCCCACTCGGCCACCCCGTCGGCGCCCGCGCTGGCCCAGACCGGCTCCAGCGACTCCACCCCGCTGATCGCCGCGGTCGGCGGCGGCGTGGTCCTCCTCGGCGGCGCCCTCGTGCTGGTCGCCCGCAAGCGCCGCGGCGGCGACGCGGGCTGACGCACCCGATCGGCAACCACGGCGGCCCCCTCGCTCGCACCGTCGAGCGAGGGGGCCGCCGTGCTGCGCGCCGGCCGGGTCCGCCATGGCTCAGTTGGGCTGCCCGGTCGGCATGACGGTGACCTGCTGCAGGTTGACGCGCGGCGGCAGCGCGGCCAGGAAGCCGATCGTCTCGGCGATGTCCTGCGGGGTCAGCCACTCCATCGCCTCCTTGGAGCCCGCCAGCCACTGCAGGGCGCCCGTGTCGGTGACGTGGTCCTGCAGCTCGGTGCCGACGATCCCCGGCTCCAGGGCCGAGACCCGTACGTTCTTCGCGCCCAGCTCGGCCCGCAGGTGCCGGGACAGGTGGGTGACGTAGGCCTTGGTGGCGGAGTAGACGGCGAAGGTGGGGAAGATGTTCTGCGCCGCGATCGAGGAGGTATTGATCAGGTCGGCCACGCCGCGTTCGGCCGCGCCCGCCACCAACTGCGGGGTGAAGGCGCCGATCACGTTCATCAGGCCGGTGATGTTGAGATCGATCTGCCGCTGCCACTGGTCGGTGGCCAGTTCCTCGACCGGGGCCGGGAGCATCACCCCGGCGTTGTTGAAGAGCAGGTCGGCGGTGCCGAGTTCGACCTCGACCTGCTCGGCGGCAGCCTGCACCGCGGCGGCGTCCGTGACGTCCACGGCGATCGCCAGCGCGGTGCCGCCGTCCTTGCGGATCCGGGCCGCCAGCTCGTCCAGGCGGTCCGCGCGCCGGGCCAGCAGGGCGACCCTGGCGCCGAGCGCGGCCAGTTTCCCGGCGGTGGCCTCACCGATGCCGCTGGAGGCACCGGTGATCACCGCGACGCGACCGGCGAGCGGGCGGGCAGGGATGTGCGGGGTGTGAGAGGACATGTGAATGCACCTTCGTCGCAGAGGGGTTGAGTGTTCGGCCGGGACTCTCCACCGGCCGCACATCCATCAGACCACCGCTCGGCGGCCCCGGAAGTGCCGTTACCCGGCCCGCCCCGGGCAGGTACTGACAGGGCCACCCTGAGCCCACCACCGCGCCGATCCGCCGTCGGAGAATGGGGCTCATGGACCGCAGCAGCGAGCTCGCCGACTTCCTTCGCTCCCGCCGGGCCCGGATCACCCCCGAGCAGGCGGGCCTGCCGGCCGACGGCCGGACGCGGCGCGTGCCCGGCCTGCGCCGGGACGAGGTCGCCCGGCTGGCCGGGATGAGCACCGAGTACTACACCCGACTGGAGCAGGGCCGACCCGGCCGCCCGTCCCCCGAGGTGGTGGACGCGCTGGTCCGCGCCCTGCGGCTCGACCCGGCCGAACGCGAGCACCTGGACGACCTGCTGGCCCGCCCCGCCACGGCCAGGCAGGCCGGAGCCGCCCCGCAGCGGGTGCGCCCAGGGCTCCATCTGCTGCTGCAGACCCTGGAGCACGTCCCGGCCTTCATCGTCGGCCGGCGCACCGATGTGCTGGCCGCCAACCGGCTGGCCCGCGAGGTGCTGACCGACTTCGACGCGCTCCCGGCCACCCGGCGCAACCTGGCCCGCTACTACCTGCTCGACCCCACCGCCCGGGAGAAGGTCGGCGACTGGCCCCGGCTCGCCGCTGAGACCGTCGCGATGCTGCGACTGGAGGCCGGCCGCCACCCGAACGACCGCCGGCTGGCCGATCTGGTCGGCGAACTCACACTGCGCTGCCCCGAGTTCACCACCTGGTGGAACGACCACCGAGTGCTGCGCCGCACCCACGGCAGCAAGACCTACATACACCCCGAGGTCGGCGAGCTGCACTTCGCCTATGAGGCCCTCCAGCCGCCGGGCGACCCCGATCAGACCCTGTGCGTCTACAACGTCGAACCGGGCTCGCCCACCGCCGACGCCCTGCGCCTGCTGGCCAGCTGGACGGCCGACCCGGCCACCCGGTGACAGCCCGGCGGCCCCCTTCCGCAGTGCAACGCGGCCGAAGCCCCATGGTCGCCCAGTGCTCAGCGGGTCTCCGCGTCGTCTGCTCGCGTGGATCCGGTATTGCGGCGTACTCCCGTAACGCCGTCGGCGACAGCCGTTGTGCTCTGGGAAAGCAGTACGGTCTTCTCGCTGGATCGCGTACTGATCAGACCGGCGGCGAACAGGAGGACGGCCCCGGCGTAGAAGGGGGCGCGCAGTCCGAAGGCATGGGCGGTGAAGCCGGCTGCCACGGCACCCAGTGCGGTGCCGCTGCCGATGACCATCTGGTAGGCCGTGGCGACGCGCCCCAGCAGCTCGGCAGGCACGAGTGACTGGCGCAGCGATACCGCGGTGACGTTCCATGCCAGGCTTGCCGTTCCGTATGCGGCGATGCCCATGCCGGCCATAGGGCCCGAGGTCGCACCACCTGCGACTACGGCAGCGACGGCGGTGCCCGCGGCGGTCAGTTTGAGGACCCGTGGAGCACCGAAGCGTGCGGTCAGGCGCGGGGTCGACATCGCCCCGGCCACGCCGCCGAGCGCGAAGGAGGCGACCAGCAGGGCGAAGCCCAGGTTGCCCAGACCCAGGGTTTGCCGGGCGTAGAGCACCAGGATGGCGATCAGGCCACCGCCGACGAGGTTGGTGATCCCGGATGCCAGGCAGAGCCGGCGCAGCAGGTGGTGGCGCCAGAGCCAGCGGGCGCCCTCGGTCGTGTCGCGGCGCAGGGTCGTCCACGTTTTCGATGCCGGCTGGGAATGGGGCTGGAAGCTCCCGCGGAGGATGTATACCAATGCGGCAGCGGCGGCGAAGGACACCGCGTCGACAGCGAAGGGGAGCGCGGCGGCGATGCCGAACAGCAGCGCGCCCAAGGGGGTTCCGAGCAGGGTGTCGGCTATGAGGGAGCTGGACTGCAGACGGGCGTTGGCCCGTGTGAGTTCGCCGGGGGCAACCAGTGCGGGGACCATGCCGGCCCAGGCGCCGCTGTAGAGCGTCCGCCCACAGCCGAGCAGGAAGGCGACGAGCGCCAGGAGCGTGATCGTCACCATGTCGGCTGCCATCGCCGCGGCGAGCGCTCCGACGAGCAAGGCCCGGGACGCGTCGACGAGCCACAGGATGCGGCGGCGGTCGAAGCGGTCCGCCAGAACGCCGGAGGGCAGGCCGAGGAGCAGCCAGGGCAGTTGCTCCGCCATGGACACCAGCGCGATCTGCCGCGGATCGGCGGCCAGTTGCGCCGCGAGGAGCGGCAGAGCGACGAAGCTCATGCCGTCACCGAGGCTGGATACGGTGACCGAGGCCCAGACCCGATTGAAGCTCGGCCCGAGCCGTGTGCGGGGGATCCCTCCGGCGAATAACATGAACTAGACTCTGGTTCTGGTTCTGGAAGATGTCAAGGAGTCAGATGACCGAGCAGGTCCACCAACCGCAGCAGCAGCGCAGCCGGGAGAAGGTGGCCCGCATCCTCGAAGCGACGGCCACGCTGCTGGAGACGACTTCCTACGAAGAGCTGGGCACCAAGCTGATCGCCGCCGAAGCGGGAGTCTCGGTGGGCGTGCTCTACCGGTACTTCGCCGACAAGGAGGCAATCGTCGCCTCCCTGGTTCACCGTTGGTTCCAGACGGACGTGCAGATTGCCGAGCGGATCACTGAGGAGCCCTTGCCCCAGCGCTCGCAGGAGCTGCTGGAGAAACTGCTCAGCGCCTACGCGGACCGCCTCCGTACCGAGCCCGGCTACCGGCGTGTCTGGTACCACGGGCCACGTATCGCCGCGCTGCGCGCGGATGGCCGACAGGCGGACCAGGCCATCGCCGAGCGGGTCCACAAGGCACTCGTCCGCGGCTACGCGATGCCGGACACCGAGCAGTTCCGGCGACGCGCTCGACTCGCCGTGGAAGTCGGGGGCAATCTGCTCGACCTGGCCTTCCGCGAGAGTGCCGAAGGCGACCCCGAGATCCTCGCCGACGCCGCGCTCATGATGGACCGCTACCTCTTCGCGCCGTCCGTCGACTCGGGGTTTCCAGGAACCGGGTGAAGCTGCGGCAGAAGCCCTTCGGCGCGGGTGGTCAGGCGGCCTGACCGAGGACGGCAGCAGTCAGGTTGCACGACTATCGCCCCGGCCGCCGGCCAGTGCAGGGGGCGCCGGGCCGAGCAGTGAGAAGTCCCGCCCCGGCATCGAACGGGCATGCGGGAGTCGATCGCCCCTCGCGCGTCTGTGCGTCGGCGGCCCCTCGCGTGGAGCAAGGGGCCGCCGGAACGATTCGCTACGCGTCGGGGATGAGGTGGTCGAACTCGCCTGCCTTGATGCCTTGGAGGAACGTGGCGAACTTGGTGGGGGTGGTGCGGACGATGACGTCGCCGTCCTCGGACTCGCGGAGTTCGACCAGGCCGTCGACCGTGCGCACCTCGACGCATTCGTTGTTCGCGGCGTTGTAGCTGGACTTCTGCCACCTTGATTTAGCTTGTGATTTATCCAGCGGCCTCGAACAAGCCACGCCATGGCCTGTGACTGTCGCCGATTGCCATCTGATCTTGAACTGCGACTCCCCCTTGCCTGTGGGCCTGGGGGCCTGTGGCAGGGAATCTCTGCTGCGCTGGTGTACATGGCGGGGCTAGCGTGGTGGCTTTGCGAGTGGGAGGGGATCGCGGTGCTGGTCATGCCCGGGCGGCGGACGTCGACGATGGAGCTGTTGGCCGTAGCGGCGGCGGAGCGTGGGATGTCGGTCAGGGCCGCTGAGGAGCCCGGCCTGGTGGGACCCGCGTACTGGTACGGCGGGCCGGTCGCAGGTGCCAGGCTGGCGGGCCAGCTCGGGTTCGCGCTACTGGAGCCCACGGATGACTGGCTCGCCGATCTGTCCGAGGAGTTCACCGGCCGCCAAATCCGGGCTGCGACAGTGGCGGACGCGTGGGCGCTCGACGGGCCGACGTTCGTCAAGCCGCCCCGTGATAAGTCCTTTCCCCCCGGTGTCCACGCCGACGGCTCGCGGCTGCCCTCCGAGCTGGACCCGGCGACGCCAGTTTTGCTGTCCGAGGTGGTGACCTTCGCCGCGGAGTACCGGCTGTTCCTGCTGGAAGGCCGGATCGCTGCGGCGAGTCGCTACGCGGTTTTCGGCCGGCTTGACCCCTGCCCGCTCGGAACGGATCTGGCGGAGCGGGCGATCGCAGCGGAGATCACGGAGTTCGCCGACCGGCTGGTCGCCGCAGCCGGACGCACGCTTCCGAGCGCCGTCGTTGTGGACGTTGGTCAGCTGCTCGACCCGTACCGCCCAGGCCACCGCTGGGCCGTGGTGGAGGCCAACATGGCGTGGTTCTCGCACGCCTACGCCGCCGATCCGGCACGGGTGCTGGACGTGGTCCTGCGGGCGGCGGGCCCGCGCGAGCACGTACGGCCGAGGGATCTGGCGTTCGAACGGCGCTGATCCGCGCCGGGCGACCAGGGCTTCCCGCAGTCAGCCCTGGTCCGGCCTCATTCCGGGAACTGGCGCTTCCAGCCTGGCCAAGATCACCGGTCGGAGGGCACAAGCGGCCAGGTAATCACTCCCGACGCCAGCACGAGCGATGCCCGCTCGTTCTGCCACACCTACGGCCGGGGCGACGCCAGGCACCAGATGATCCCGGGGTGGCCTTACTCGTGGGTCGTTGCCCTGGAATCGGGCCGGACCTCGTGGGTTGCCCCACTGGACGCGGTACGGCTGCGGCCCGGTGACGACCTCGCCGCGGTCACCGCTGTGCAGCTGCGGAACTTGGTCGAGCGCCTGGTCGCCGCCGGTCAGTGGAGTCCGGGCGACCCGTCGGCCCGCTGCCAACCCCGCAGAGACCGATCTGGCCTGGTAGACCTTCCTGCGGCGCTCCAAGTTCAGGCATGCGCGGCTTTCACACAGACCCTGTGCGTCTACAACGTCGAACCGGGCTCGCCCACCGCCGACGCCCTGCGGCTCCTGGCCAGCTGGACGGCCGACCGGCCACGGGCCGCAGATCGTCCTCCTGATCGCCCTGGGGCGTCACGGGGTGGTCCGGTCGGCCTCGGCCGCACGGTTGTGGAAGTGCTCGATCCCGTACCAGGGCGACGGCCCGCCGAGCTGCCAGGAGAAATCGCCGCTGGAGGGGTCGAGGGAACGGCGCGCGGCGTTGACGAAGGTCATCTGCGCCTGGACCAGGCCGCTGTGTATCTCCTTGAGCTCGGCCAGAGTCTTGGGGCGCCCGTCGAGAATGAGCGTGAACTGCTCGATGAGCTCGCCGATGCGTGCGGCGGCCGCCCCGACGTCGCCGTCCGCGACCAGGCTGACGGACACCAGGACCGCGTTGAACCGCTCCCAGCGGATATCCGGTTCGCGGTCGTCCATGTACGCCTGCCGCAGTTCGATCTCGACCGCCGTGAACTCCTGGAGGAAGGCCTCGTACGCGCCGGTCTTCTTGTCGCGCATCCACTGACGGTCCTGGTTGCGCCGGCCGACGGAGGCCCCCAGCAGGACGCCCAGGACGGTGGTGCCGGCGCCGACGGCCGTGGGTATGAGCGCCTCCCAGAGGGTCGCCATGTCTCTCCCTGTCTCGGTGGTACCTGCGATGGCCGAGGACTGACGTTACGTCATATCGCGTATGGTGGCGGCTCCTTCGGTGCAGGTCCCGTCGGACCCGGTCGTCGCGCCCGCCGGATGGCCGGGAGTTTCGAAGGCCCCTCGCTCGCAGGCTTGAGCGAGGGGCCGCCGCTCTGAGGTGGGCGGCCGGGGCGAGGAGTTCAGGCCAGGAGTGGCACGGGACTTCCCGGGCTGTCCAGCCAGACCGTGTGACCGTCCTGCGTGACGGTGAGGCCGAACCGGCCCAACCCACGGCGGCCCCGGTCGTCCCACCAGCGCCACGCGGCCTCCACCTCGTTCCAGAGGCTTCGCGGGCCGGACTGGTACACCTCGTACTCCGTGCGGCCCTGCTCGCGCCGGGAACGGACATGATGCTCAGGCCGGTTTGTAGTCCTGGTGCGGAGTGGCTCGCTCCCACACCAGGGGCATTGCATGTTCGAGATCGGTCCGGTTCGCCGGTCTTGTGATGTGATGTCATGTCTCGTTCTGGGGATGGTTGTTCCCCGGAACGCAG